>JAITBC010000136.1 GCA_031283785.1 Tannerella sp.
GGTGAATCGGTTAGCGGATATATTAAAGAAAGAGACGCCGCATTGGATACCCAGATTAAGGAAAAAATTACGGACGCCATTACAAAAATATACGCCATAGACCAATTTGAAGTCAATTATGCATCGAACAAAACAAAATTGGCAATGGAGGCTTGTCTTGACTTGGTGGACTTGCTGGAAAAAGCAAAACTCTTATTGAGAAACTAATCTCGGCGCAATCTTAATTAATAATGAAAAGAAGAAGCTATTTGGTTTAAAAAACATGCGTTAAGCTAATAGTAAACTCTAAAATGAAAAAAAAGAAATTACTGCTTTTATGCAGTTTTGCTCTCGTGTTCTTCTTCGGATGTATAGACGATAACGGCAATGGTAATCCTTCCGGAGAACTACCGGAGGAATATTATACCGGCGGCAAACTCGGAACAACTTTCGACGACGGCGTTTTCGCTTACGAACAACCGGCGCCGGCCGTTGAAGCGGCAGGAATGATCGACCGGTTCAAGTATGGCGAGGCTTTTTTTGAAAAAGCATTTATATCCAATACTTCGGGTATGCGCCACGGCTTAGGGCCTGTTTTTGTGCGCAGTTCCTGCATCACCTGTCATCCGGGCTACGGACACGGCAAACGTGTAGAGCGTTATAGCGCGAGCGACCACGGCAACGGTTACCTTCTGGTGGTTGTCGATCAAAACACACACGCTTATGTGCCGGAACTCACCGGTATGCCTCAGACCCGCGCCGTATCGCCTTTCCTGCCGCCTGTGGACGAACAGGGAATAAGGATAGAATGGAAAGAACAGATCGACGAGTTCGGCAATAAATTTCCCGACGGAGAAACGTACAGCCTTATTTATCCCGAAGTAACCATTGACCCGGCATATATCAATACCAATCCAAAACCGACAAATTATACGGTAAAACTGGAAGCTACCATAGGTATTTACGGGACAGGCCTGCTCGACGCCATTCCCGATGATTCCATCATTGCGGAATATCACCGGCAGAAGGCAATGGGACGCACATTAAATGATGCAAAGTACGACCCGGCAAACTTTATCGCAG
Organism: Tannerella sp.; assembly: GCA_031283785.1. The sequence goes on from JAITBC010000136.1 coordinate 1,063, forward strand.
AAAACGACGGCACAAAACATCCCGGACGTTACACTTACGGTTTGACACGCGGAACGCTACAAAACGGCCCCGGTGCAAACGCCATCTGGAACATCACCAACGTAACCCGCGAAAACCGTCGCAGTAATTATATCACAACGGCGTATGCCACAGCCATGTCGAAAAATGCAAACGTACAAGCCGCACTCGGCAAGGACGAAGCTGCTATTTATGCCGAATTGACGTCAACCGCCTTAGAACCCGAACTTGATACGGAAGACTACGTAAACTTCATGATCTGGCATCGCGGATTGGCGGTTCCCGCCGCACGCAACCTGGATGATCCTGTCGTACAAAAAGGCAAGGAAGCATTTTACAGCATCGGCTGTACAAGCTGCCACAAACCGTCATGGACTACCGGGCCGGACAACTACACCGGCGATACGCTCGTTGCACGCCAATTACCCCGTTTCCCTTATCAAAAAATATGGCCCTATACCGATATGCTTCAGCATAAATTAGACATGACGAATGACATCCGCACCGGCTGGTGCCGCACTACGCCGCTCTGGGGGCGCGGGCTTTCGCAAATATGCACCGGCGCAGGCGATCACCTTCACGATATGCGCGCCCGCAATTACACCGAAGCCATCATGTGGCACGGCGGGGATGCGGCATGGACGCGGGAAAAATTCCGCAATCTCTCTAAAGAAGATCGCGACGCTTTGGTGAAGTTCCTCGAATCCATCTGATGATCGCCGGTAAATAATCTCTTTCACCGGCGTAAGTGTTATATCGTAGAAAAACAGAAATGAAAAGTAAGAAACAGAGAAACGTTGCTTTCGGCCTTTTGGCTGTACTAATACTGGTTCTTGCTACGGCAACCGTTATCGAAAAATTGGCCGGCACACGGAAAGCCGTGGAATGGGTTTACGGCGCAGGGTGGTTTGTGGCGCTCTGGGCGGTAGCCGCGCTAAGCATGATGATTTTTATTATTCGTGCGAAACTCTACCGGCAGTTTTCCGTTTTCCTGCTGCATTGTTCGTTTGTAGTGATCCTGTCGGGCGGGTTAGTTACCTATATCCGGGGCGAACGGGGATCAATGCACATCCGGCAGAATGAGATACATAACTACTTTGTTTCGGAAGACGGCGCGCGGCGTATCTTTATGCCCTTCAACGTAAAGATGCTCTATTTCGATATTGTCTACCACAAAGGAACAAACCAACCGGCCGACTATCGGAGTTTTGTCAAAGTCGACGGGCAGATTCATCAGATTTCGATGAATAAGATCTTTAAGAAATCGGGATACCGCATTTATCAAATGGATTATGATAGCGACGAAATGGGGGCCACCTTTCTTGTCAGCCACGACCCTTGGGGCGTTGGCGTTACCTACGCGGGTTATTTGCTGCTGGCCATCGCCATGCTTTGGATTCTGCTGTCACGCATAGGGTGGAAAGGCGTATTGTTTACCGCCATTTCCACGGCATTGGTATGGCTGTACATTTCGCAGATCAATCCCATGACGCCTGTTTTGCGCACGCCCATGTTGGCAACGCATGTATCGGTCATCATGGTAGCTTACACGCTGTTATTGTTTATTGCCATTACGGGAATTGTGGGGTTATGTTCAAAACAACAAAGTGAACGGTTTTATCATGTCAACGCCAAAATGCTCTATCCGGCGTTATTTTTGCTTACCGCCGGTATATTTATTGGCGCCGTTTGGGCGAATATTTCGTGGGGACGCTATTGGGGATGGGACGCTAAGGAAACCTGGGCGCTGATCACCATGCTGGTCTATTCGCTTCCGTTACACAAGGATAATATCGCTTTTTTCTCCAAACCGCGGAAATTCCACCTGTACAATTCCATTGCCTTTGCTACCGTGTTGATGACGTTTCTGGGCGTAACATACCTGCTGGGCGGAATACACAGCTATATGTAAATTTTCTCTGCCATCACTTTTTCTGATATACCCTCACGTAATCTATTTCATAAGTAGCCGGGAGTTTCGATTCATCAACCCCCTGTTGTCCGCCCCGGTTTCCGCCCCAAGCCAGATTCAGTTTCAGGTAGAACGGCTTGTCGAAAGGCCGGGCATTCACATCGCCTTTCCCGTCATTCGTGAATGTAAAATAACGTGAGTTCGGCCTAAGCAACAGCGAACTTGTTTTTTCAACAATGTCATTTATCGTATCAATAGAAGGCTTTTTGTCGAAAAAAGAATAAGCCGCCAATGCAGATAATACATTGATAATAAAATTGTGAAAACATCTGTGTCTGGTATGTTCTATCCGGCACAGATGTTTCAGTTCATCATTCGCCGACTCAATCAGCGCCCTCTTTCTGAGCATAATGCATAATGCGGTCATGCAATACCATTAGGGTATTTTTCATATTCTTTCGCAGTTTGGCTACAAGGTGTACCCCGTCAATAAAGAGCTGTTAGAACAAGCCTTTTGAAATGTAGCCCTTATCTCCAAAAAGTTTCCCGAATATCCGTTTATGCAAATCCGTTTTTTTGAGCGGTTCTTTTATGGTTTCTTTCAATATAAAAACCGATGGTATTTTTCAAAATCAAAATATCCACTATATAAACTTTATAACTTACTCATCAGGCGCTTTGATAAATCAACTAACCGAAATCATCCTAAAAGCATTTATTCCGGATTCAAGCCCAATGCTCCAATATAATCTTTGTTGATAATGTTGTTCTCAAATTTACAGTTTTCGATAAAATCAAGCATGGCTTTCCTTGCAATTTCCTGAACGGGACGAGCCTCACGGATTGCTTTGTAGGAACTTCGGCCTGCTTCTGCAAAATCGACCACAATATTCCAATCTTCGGGGGTAGGGATCGACACAAATGAAGAGCCCTCCAACTTTTTATATGGCCAGAAGTGCCAGCCAATATTGTTTTCTTCCATTATATTCACAAAAGAGGACATCCATTCGTTGGTGTTATGACCGATCTCTCCCATATACATGGGGCGGTTCATCTTATCCCTGAACTCAATGAACTCTTTTATTGATTCTGTCGTAGGCTCTCCTCCATAGCGATGGCACGTGTACATCAGGTTATCGTCGAACGGTTCTTCGCTGAACATTTTGAAGTTGCTGTTCCATTGGGCTCCGCCTAACAATATCACGTGGTTTTTATCTACTTCTCTGATAGCGCTCACTACTCTTTTATAGAGGGGTTCCAGCTTTGCATTGAACTCGTCCGTATTCTCAAAATGGGGAGCTATAGGCTCATTGATCAGATCATATCCCAAAATGACAGGTTCGTTTTTATAGTACCGGGCTATCTTTACCCAAATATCAATAAAGAGTTGCTGTGATTTTTCACTTTCAAACAGCCAGTAATATCCGTAACTATCATCAATATTATCTCCTGTTTGTCCTCCGGGCGCATCATGCATATCCAGTATAAGATATATCCCGGCTTCCCTGCACCAACCGATAAGGCTGTCAATCCGTTCAAATCCATCCTGTTTGACGGTAAGCCCCATATAATCTTCGTCAGTAAACAATTTATAATGGAACGGCATCCTCAAAGAGTTCACTCCAATTGATTTCAGGAACTCTATATCGGCTTTCGTCACATAATGATCTTTAAACTGCTTCCAAAACTCAGCGGTGAAATCAGGGCCTACCATCTCGCAGAGAGCCTGGTTAATACGGCCTGCCGAGTTGGTATTCCGAAAATTAAACATATATCCTTCCGGGTTTAACCAATTACCGAGGTTCGTTCCCCGGATAAAAAATTTCTCCCCATTTGGAGTAATCAGATTCGGCCCATCCACACGGATAAAGGATGGCGTAATTTGTTCGCTTTGATTCCGGCAACTTATAAACAAAACCAGAATTAATAAAATAAGACCGTTACGATTTTTCATTTTGTATTACTGTTTTTTTAACTATTATTGCATAGAAAATTTATGATAATCTCTTATAAATGAAACCACGATCAATCCCACAGATCGGGGATAACTCCATGTCCACGCGCTTTTTTTGGTTTTTTGTCATAGGCCGCTTTATCGCCTGCATGCACATCAAAAAGAACTTTTGCCGTTTCTTTATTGCTTCTACTTGATATTTATAGGGACGATCCGTCAAAGATAAGTATAAAACGCTAAATAGTTTTAATTATTTTGATTAAGTACGTCATCCTAATTAGTTTATGTTATTCTCATTTAGTAATCTTCCTGTTTATAGGGCTTTTCCGAATTTAATAGTATAAATTAATTTAGCCGGGATACTTATTTTGATTATCGGAAGTCTGAATACCAATCACTATAAGTCGTATAAATAATGCAAACTAATTTCAATCCTGTACTTATAACATAATTTATTATTGATTTTTCCGATATACCCGTACGTAATCTATTTCATAAGTTGCCGGCAATACCGATTCATCAACGCCTTGTTGTCCGCCCCAGTTTCCGCCCCAAGCCAGATTCAGTTTCAGGTAGAACGGCTTGTCGAAAGGCCAGGTATTCACATCGCCTTTCCCATCATTCGTAAATGTAAAATAGGCTTCTCCGTCCACAAACCCTTTTATATAATCGGCCGTCCACTCCAGCGCATAGATATGGAATTTGCTTTCTGCATTGAGAATGGTCTTGGAAGCGCCCTTTTGTGTGCCAATACTATGGTTGTATGCTTGTGTATGTACGGTTGAATGCACCACATTGGGGTCGAAACCCACATACTCCATAATATCGATCTCGCCGTCTAACGGCCAGTTCTTAAAATCTTCCGGTAACATCCAGAAAGCCGGCCATATTCCTTTTCCGCCGGGAACTTTTAACCGGGCTTCAAAATAACCATACTTCCAACTTTCGTTGGAGTTCATGCGGATGGATATCACCTCCGATCCCTTTTTCTTCGCGATGATCTTCAGCGTTCCGTCGGTAACGACGGCGCATGTGTCCGTTCCGGAGAACCGGTCTATATAATTCTGTATCTCGTTGTTACCCCAACCGTGGCCGCCGGTTTCAAACCGCCATTTGTCCTTACCGGGAAGAGCCGGTTTGCCACCGCTTTCGCGCGGGGCGTCAAATTCCTCCTGCCATACCGGAGAATAGCCTGCGGGCACATAATTCTCCGTCTCTCCGGCTTCCTGTGCAACGGTATAGGTTTCGGAAGAATCGCCCGATACGGCTTTAAACGGCAGTACGGCAGTACGGGCCTCTTCCATACGATTTGTTTCTACCGTTACCTTTAGGCCGGCCTGGCCGTTATAACCGGCGGAAGGAGAAACCGTACACCATGCTTGGGTGGAAGAAACTTTCCAATCGCCGTTCGCCGAAACTACGATATTTTTCGTATCTCCTTTACCGGTAAATACCAGCGAAGCGGGAAATATTTCCCATTTTACGGCGGTTCCGGACTCAGGATCGGGATCGCTTTTGCCGCCGCAAGCAGCCAAAAGGATCATCATAGAAAACAGTGTAAGATGAAACATTTTATCCATAATTTATAAGACGCTCCCAAATCCCGTGAAAAACTACATATTAGTCCTTTACGGGATTATCAGAAGCTATCGGTTTATTTTTATCATTTAAAAATACGCTTTTATTCCGCAAATTAAAAATCATCGGAGAAAAAGATATGCTCCGCTATTTTCTTTTTGGGCGTATCCACTTGCAATAACGATTGAATTTGATACCTTTGTTCCCGGATTAATTGTTTGTTTTTCATCTCAACACAAAAGTACGTGATTAATCTGAAACAGGAGGTCTTTGGCTTCCTGTTTTTTACTTTTGTTGCATGTAGTCTTGAGAGATTGAAATTACGCTGGGGAAAGACAAAAACGCTATTTCAGGGAATGCCAGGTTGAGGTCGATTGATGATGTTTTCTTATACGTCGACCTCCGCCTCCTCAATCATGTTTTCACCGCTCCACCGGCAATGTCGAGCAGTTCGCTTGTGATGGCCTGCTGGCGCGATTTGTTGTAGGCAACGGTGAGTTCGTCGATGAGTTCGTCGGCATTGTCCGTAGCCGTCTGCATGGCAATCATCCTGACGGCATGTTCCGAAGCGCTGGAATGAAGCAGAGCGGTATAGAGCCGTAATCTGAGGCATTGAGGAACGAGCGCGGCTATCAGTTCGTTGCGATTGGGTTCGAAAATATATTCCCCGACGGCCGGCAGAGGAGTGGCTGTCGTCGCAATCGACGTCAGCGGCAGTAACGGTTCGCATGTCAGGAATTGCGTCCCAATGCTTTTGAAACAGTGATAAATCAAGTCGGCGCAGTCGATTTCCTTCTTTTCGAACAGACCTGTCAGTTCGTCGGC
>JAITBC010000298.1 GCA_031283785.1 Tannerella sp.
GCTGCGATCCGTTACAATATAGATGTAAAAAATGTAAAATTAAATTCTTAGCAGAGCCGTCGGAAGCTACTCCCGAAGAACATCTTTCGGAACCGTGTTTAATTACCTTGCAACGAACAGCAAACATGGTAGGTGCGGTGCTTCCGCAAGTGGTTTATCTGAATGGCATAAAAATCGGCGTTGTAAACAATGGAAAAGCTATTTCTTTCTACACATGGGTAAAGGAAATTGTTCTGTTTCTAACGGTTCAGGGGGTCGCTTTCCCTGCCTGTAAATTCACGGCGGAACCGGGAGGATCGACGGTTATCCTGTATAATCGAAAATTGAAACAAATTTATAATGTCGCCCCTAATGAAAATGTTTAATAAAATACAGGTTAACTAAAATGAAAGAACGCAGTCTCTGCCCGGCGCCATCTGGAAAATGCGCCGGGCAAGGACAACATTATAACTGTATTGAACGGACAGGAAATACGTGTAATTGAAAATGGATCGCCTGTACTGTAGGAAAAAAAGGATAATGGAAACAGTATTCGGACTGTTGTCTTAACCGTTGCAACTGCCGTGATGAATTGAAAGAATCACCACGGCTCACAAAAGGTTCGGACGGGAAGCGAGGCAAAAGTGTATAAAAGTATTATAACCCACTCCTGAAACGGGCATAAAAAAGAAAAAGATGATAAAAGTAAATTATGAATAGTACCTGAGTAGTTGCGAAAGTATTAATGTATCAATTATATAAATGTAAAATTATGAGAAAGATTGTTTCTATTTTAGTCCTGTTATTGTTTACAGGCGCGGTTTCCCTTGTGAAGGCGCAGGATGTGATCACAAAAAAAGACGGAAGCGAAATTCGCGCAAAGGTTGTTGAGAAAGACAACAGCACCGTCAGGTACAAACTCTACGACAATCCTTCGGGGCCAACTTATGTTGTGGAGAAATCAGAACTGTTTATGATTAAGTACGAAGGCGGAAGAAAAGAACTGTTCGTACCTTCGACCGGTTCAGCGGAAAGTCAGGCGACAAGTTCAGCGGAAAGCCAGGCGACAAGCTCAACGGCAAATACGGCGGCAAATACGGCGGCGCCTTCCTCTCCTCCCTCCGAGGCTCCTTCCGCGCCACCGTTTGAGTCAAGACGACCGGTTACCGCATCTACTTATTCGCCTCAACCTCCCTCTTCCTCTTCGCCGGTATATCAAGGCAACTGGAAATCGCAGATGCAAGTGAAAGCTCCGGATATTTATCGAAAATACCAGAAGAATTCGCGACTGGCAGGATTCGGACTGGGACTGGTGGCCGGCGGAGTGACGGCTATCGTTGTAGGCGTGGCTACAGGCGAAAAAACTACCACCACAACCGCTACAAGCGTTCAGGTGCAGGTTAAAGGAACAGGCGGAGCCATTGCTGCGGCGGGTACGGTCTGCGTTCTTGCCGGTACGCCTATGATGATTGTGGGATTTTCGAAAAGAAGCAAGGCGAAACGCGAGTATCTCAACAATCCGGACTATTCGCAAACTTACAGGTCGCCATTGCAGTCTCCGCATCTGGAAGTATATCCGAACGGCCTGGCATTCGTATTTTAATGTGGAAACATAAAAATGTAAATGCTGATACGAATGGGATTAATGAACGGATGAAAGATTGCGGTTAGCCGTGCCAAACTGAAATTTGTCTGTGGCAATAATCGTAATCCGTAACGGTAAAAGGTTCGTAATTGTAAAAGTGAAAGTTCAAATAATGCATAAAGTAAAATCAAATTAAATTAAAACGATGAAAAAGATTATTTCTATTTTAGTCCTGTTATTGTTTACAGGCGCAATTTCTCTTGTCAAGGCACAAGATGTGATTACCAAGAAAGACGGAAGTGAAATCCGTGCAAAAGTTACCGAAGTAAATGTAAATGAGGTCAAGTACAAACTGTTCGACAACCAAAACGGGCAGACTATCTCTTTACCGAAATCCGAAATTTTCATGATTGTGTATGAAAACGGTACTAAAGATGTGTTTGGGGTAGATTCGGCTCCTGCTCGAACTCAGGCTCCGGGGCAGCCTCCGTTTCAAACTCCGGTTGCAGCGCAGCAGAGCGGAGGGTATGGATACCAGGATACGGCGCCTGTACAGGGATACGGCCACCGGCAGCTTGTTAATTACAAAAAGGGATATGTCGGAGTTAGCCTTGCTGGCTCTTCTCCCACAAAAGACGGCGATTATGCAAGCGCCGGAGTACAGGTCAATATCAATGCGGGATATTTGTTTTCCAAGAATGTCGGGATAGCATCTTCGATTTTCGCTAATACGTACGACGCAAAAAAGTATGACGGCAAAACCGTAGGACTTACGGGCGTTCTTGTCGGGCCTTTGTTTTCATTCGGTTCCGAACCGCGGCTCATAGAGTATGACATTCGTCCTTCAATGGGTTTTCTTTCCATTGGGGTAACTACGGGCGATACGGAGTGGACGAGTGACGATATGGCTTTAGCGGTCGGCTTGGGCTTTTCGGTCAGGTGGAACGTATCAAATGTGATTTCCCTGACGGGTAATTTGGATTACCTTAATCAGGGAGAATTTAAAGACACCGACTGGCTACTCTCTTCCGTAGGAATAGGTATCGGCGTTAATTACCGGTTTTAAATAATGTTTGGGGTACGGTAACCCTTGTGTAAGGTTGCCGTACCTTATTTTAACTGCACCTATAAAATCGGAGAATATGAAAAGGAAACTGATTCTGCTGTTGGCCTGCCTTGCGTTTTTCGCACAGGGGAGTTACGCACAGGACGTTATTACGAAAAAAAACGGGGATGGCGTCAAGGCGAAAGTCGCGGAAATAAGCGCGGAATATGTCAAATACAAGAAATTTGAGAATCTGACAGGCCCCGATTATACGATTGCCGCTTCGGATATTTTCATGATTAAATATGAAGACGGCAGCAGGGATATGTTTGAGAAAAATCCACAAACCGGAGCAATTCAAATCCGGCATATTGCCGCTGAAACTGCGCCGCAAAATGTGGCTATGCAGCAGACCCCTGTACAGCAGTCGCCCGTGCAACAATCTCCTGTTCAGCAACCGCCCGCTCGGCAAACTCCTGTTCAGCAGACCCCCGTTCAGCAGCCGCCCGTTTCCGTGCCGAAAACTGAAACTGCCGGCAAATCCGCCGTTCCTCAGTCCGTCGGACAGGATATTGTAGAACTGCTCGAAAACAATATCATCGAAGCCGAAATCACCGGAGAAGATATTACGCAGATAAACCTGCGTGTGCGCCGGCTGGTACCCGGCAACGTGGATGTGCGTATTCCGGTCGGAAGTTTCTTTGTCTCCGAAAATCCTGCGGCGCAGAACATGGTAGCTACTGCCGAAAAAAAGACGCGCCTCACGACAAACAACTGGACGAGTATCTCCGTTCCGGCTGCCTGCGCCAACCGTCCGAAAGACATCCCCGACAGCAGCGACAAGTTCGGCATACAGCGTTCGCCGAAGCAGGAAGAACTTGCGCGGCTGATGCCCGTACTCGAAAAGGCGGGGGAAGGTACGCTGGTCAAACAGGCGGCAGTGTGGATCGTTACCGATAATGCCGATTTCGACGACCTCGGTACCCTTATCGACTCCGGCCATGCAAGGGCTATTGGGTACGAAACGACTGCACGGGCCATGAAAGCCTGCGCCGAAGCCGGTATCGATATCACGAAAAAACGAATCTGGAGCGACAAGGAAACCATTCTCTCAAAACTCTCTGCCGGCGAACTCAAAAACTGGCTGCAAGGGCTTAAGGATACGGTAGCGACTTCAACATCTGCGCCTGCAACATCCGCACCCGCGCCGGCGGAAAATGCCGCCGGGTTTCTGCTGGGACAGAAAACAAGCGATTTCGTAGCCGACACAACCCTATCGGGCAAAGCCTTATCGTCCGGCTGGGAAAATGGAGAGTTTGTGGCAACATTTTTCATGTCCGGCAATGAAAAGTATGCAAAGGGCACATGGAAAATAGCCATAAAGCCGCCTTTCCCGCACAATATTTCCGGATTGGACGACAGTTATGTACAGACCGTTATCGGCATAATCATATACCCTATGGATCCTGTTATCGGCATGTCGTGGTATCTCAGGGCTGCTTTGCAGAATGATATAGATGCTGTCATGTTCCTTGGCATCGGTTATGGGAGTAATAATGAGGAAGTGAAAAATGTAACCGAAGCCGAACGCTGGTTGCGCAAAGCCATAGAAATGGGGAACCAGGAGGCCAAAACAATGCTCGATAACCTGCTTGCCGGAAAAAGCATGGGTACATCCATGAAGACCTCCAGGGGATACAGCTTTTCATATTCGCTGGTAAAAGATGAAAAAAAGTGATGAGTGATGAACCTTTTCTCCTGCCGGAGATTTTCCGTTTGTAGCGGAGTCTGTTCCTCTCTATTGTGGGAGGGGGCAGGGGGAGAGAGGTAAACAGCAAAGAATTTAAGAATTGTAACCCGCTCCGGGAAACGGAGTATAAAAAAAAGAAAGTATGAAGCCATTTAATTTGACAAGAAAGAAAAGCGTTCCGGCACGCGCTGTTGCAGGCATG
>JAITBC010000327.1 GCA_031283785.1 Tannerella sp.
ACGCCATTTATCGACGCCTCAAATACAAACCGCTACCCTTTACAAAGCGAAAATTTGTAGTGCACAAATCGGAATTTGAAAAAATGGACTTGGCCTTTTTACAGCACTTTATAATCTGACGAGCTGCAATGTGGGTTAAAGGCATAGAAGGAATTGGCGGAAGAAACATTATTGATAAAATTTCGGAAGCAGGCAGGGAGCGAAAGTTGTTGTTTTGTATTATCATGACGCAAACATGCTTAATGAGGGGAAAATCATTAACGCCTATAAAGGGTATTTAAAACTGTCCAAAAATAAACATATACAAATGGTCTATTATATAGCAGGAAACAGGTTGCATAAGATATAAAAAATGCCGGTGATAAATCACCGGCTAAATCAGACTGTACGACCACCCAACAGGCGACCCTACTGTCGTGAACGATTCAGGATTTGAACCTGATGCTTGCCTTTTATACAATTCGCCCTGAATTTCATTGCAAAGATACAACCTGTCTTTGAAAAAACCAAATTTTTACAGAAAAAAGATTGCAATGACAAAGAAAAACAGAATAAAAATTGAATGCGGCGGTTGCCGGAAGCGACAGGGAAACCTCTATCACCGGCCGGACCTTTAACCCACATCGCAACGAAAAGGACAGGGCCTGCCGCAGAACTCCGCTCAATGTCGGTTTTCTCAATAGTGCAGTATCGATAGATCAGTTGAATCAGATTCGCCAAATCCCCCCCCCCCCTGTGTAGCCGTTGTGAAGAAGCGTCCGGCAACCGTCAGCTCCGCAAATTCACAGAGAAGTTGTCTCACCAAGATTCGAACTTGGACAAACAGAACCAAAATCTGTTGTGCTACCATTACACCATGAGACAGTCAGGCGTTTCTCACCTAAACGGTGTTTTTACTTAAAAAAGCGGTGCAAAAGTAAACGGATTATATTACATTTGCAACTATTTCTTTCAAAATCTATTTTGTGGTGTGTGAAAATCTATTTTGCCGTGAGTAAGTAATAATTCTTTTTCCCGCGCTGAATGAGTATATATTTGCCGTTCAGGAGGTACTCGGCGTTTATTACGGCGTCATGTTCGGCGAGTTTCTCTTTGTTGATACTTACGCCTCCGCTTTGCGTCAGTTTCCGCATTTCGCCTTTCGACTGGAAGATGGCCGTTTTTTCGGTACACAGGTCAATAGCTTTGATGCCTGCCGACAATTCGTCGAGTGATATTTCAAACTGCGGTACGCCTTCGAATACGGACAACAATGTATCTTCGTCAATCTTTTTCAGGGCGTCGGAGGTTGCATTGCCGAACAGGATAAGGGATGCTTCCACCGCCGCACTGTAATCATCGCAGGAATGTACCATTGTCGTTACTTCCTGTGCCAGGCGTTTCTGCAACGGGCGCAGATGAGGCGCTTCAGCCTGTTCTTTTTCTAAAGAGGCTATTTCTTCACGGCTTAATGCCGTGAATATTTTAATGTATTTGGCGGCGTCCACGTCGCTTGTGTTCAACCAGAACTGATAGAATTTATAGGGCGATGTGTAACGGCGGTCCAACCATACATTGCCGGATTCCGTTTTGCCGAATTTCCCGCCGTCAGCTTTAGTTATCAGAGGACATACCATCGCAAACGCTTCCGCCGCCGCCGGGCCTGATGTGCGGCGTATCAGTTCCGTTCCGGTGGTGATATTGCCCCACTGGTCGGAACCGCCCATCTGAAGGCGGCATCCTTCGTGCTGATATAAATACAGGAAATCATATCCCTGAAGCAACTGGTATGAAAATTCCGTGAAAGACATGCCGGCATTAGATTCTGCGCTCAGGCGTTTTTTTACGGAATCTTTAGCCATCATGTAATTCACCGTCAGGTGTTTTCCGACATCGCGTATGAAATGGAGAAATGTATAATCTTTCATCCAATCGTAGTTATTAACCAATTTAGCCGCATTTGGAGCGTCGGAGTCGAAATCAAGGAATTTGGCAAGCTGCTTCCCAATGCAATCCTGATTGTGGCGCAACGTAGCTTCATCGAGCAGGTTGCGTTCAGCCGATTTCATCGACGGGTCTCCGATCATACCGGTAGCGCCGCCGATGAGGGCGATAGGACGATGTCCCGCACGCTGGAAATGTTTCAGCATCATGACGCCGACTAAATGTCCGATATGCAGCGAATCTGCCGTAGGGTCGATTCCTACATATGCAGATGTCATCTCTTTTTGTAACTGTTCTTCCGTCCCGGGCGTCATGTCTTGTATCATGCCGCGCCATTTCAATTCTTCAACAAAATTCATCGTATTCGTATTTTTTTTCGTCGTGCAAAGATAGCGCAAGCCGGGGAACAATACAAAAAACTCTGTTTGTTTTTGATTTTGTTTCGTTATCAGCGGGCTTGTAAAATGTGGCGAATTTAATGTATCAAGCGACGGAAAGACGTTTCAATCGCTTCGGATAAATTTTCGTCGGTGATATTCAGGTTTTCGGCTATCCGTTTGTAAATGTCGCGTATGTGGATATTTTTATTGTCGGTTTCCGCAAACAGGCGTCTTTTTCCCCACACTGTTTTCAGGGCTGTGGGGTTAATGTCCGCGCCGAACGACAAATATAGTCCGGCATTTATTAACCGTTCCGCCAAGACATCATTGCCTCTAAAGCCGTGGATAACCCACGGCACTGTCGGCCGTATCGATTTACGAACGTGCAATAACTCGTCCCAGGCTTTGACGCAATGGATGATAAGCGGTTTGCCGAGTTCTTCGGCTAAACGGACGTGCGCTGCAAATAATTCCTGTTGCAGTCTGAAGTTGTTTTCTTCTTTTGCTGTTATTTTGTCTAATCCTGTTTCGCCTATTGCCGCAACCGACGGCATGGCGGCATATTCCCGCACTTTGTTCATCAGATGTATGTCCGGTTGCCACGGATGAATGCCGACGGCAAAATATATTTTGCGGGTCGGCATTGTATCTTCCGGCGCCGGAGCGGATTGTAAATCGCGGTGTTGCTGTTCGCCGTTTTTCCTTTCGGGTAAAAAGCCGGGAGGGAAGGGCGAATTAAGCAGGTCGACGGAGATGACGGCGATATCTTCCGTGTGAACCGGCGGCTGATGGGTATGAATGTCGCAGTATATCATGTCAGGGCACCGGATCATATCCGCTTCCGCCCCAGGGGTGGCATCGCAGGATGCGTTTTATCGCCAGCCGACATCCTTTCAGCGGCCCGTATTTTTTCAGCGCCTCTACGGCATACTCGGAGCAGGTCGGCGTATACCTGCAACTTGCCGGCGTAAACGGCGATATGCAATATTTATAGAAGTAGACCGGCAACAGGAATAGTTGTGTCAGCAGCCATTTCATACAGGTTCTTTTTTGCGGATGATTTTAAGCGCTTTCAACATGCTTTTCTCTATATCGGCATAAGTCTTTATTTCATCACATATATAGATAAAGGCAATATGAAGTTGCTTCCCTTTTTGTTTGCACAAATTCGAACTTTCATTTTTATTTAACCGAAAAGTCTCGCGTATGAGCCGTTTTATCCGGTTCCGGTGTACGGCATGCCGGATACGTTTTTTAGGGACGCTTATTAAAATGGAAATGCCCGATGCCAAAGGGGCGTCTCTTGTATCCGACAAATATACTATCCGTAAGGGGTATGACAAAAATGATTGTCCGTCGGCAAACAGTTTGTCAATATCTTTTTTCAGACACAACCGTTCGCCTTTATGAAAAAACTTCCTTTCAGAGGCTTCCATTTTTTGTGTTTTGCTCCATTTCTTTTTTCAGGTATTGCTCAAGGGCGGCAGTCATAGATGGCGCTTCCGGCGTCGGCGCTTCTATGTCGAGGCGTAGCCCGGCATCGACGGCAGCTTTAGCTGTTGTAGGCCCGAAGCAGCCGATACGGATATCTTCCTGTTTGAACTCAGGGAAGTTTTTCAACAGGGAGGATATGCCGGAAGGACTGAAAAACACAAGCATATCATAATCGAACTTTTCATTGTCGGTGAAATTATTGCTTACGGTACGAAACATGATTGCTGTCCTGTAGTTGATTCTCTTTGTATCGAGACTTGCCATAAGATCATCTTTATGTATATCGGAAACGGGAATCAGATATTTCTCCTTCGAATGTTTTCCGATAAGTTTTACTAAGTCCTCAAGTTTCCCGTTTTGCCCGAAAAAAACTTTACGCTTACGATATATAATATATTTCTGCAAGTAAACAGCGATCGTTTCCGTCATACAAAAATATTTCATCGATTCGGGGATCGTGACGCGTAATTCTTCGCATAGCCTGAAAAAGTGGTCTATTGCCGTACGGGCAGTGAAAATAATAGAACTGTAATCCGATATTAATACTCTCTGTTGCCTGAACTCTTTTGCAGACAACGGCTCTACTTTAATGAAAGGACGGAAGTCTATTTCCACACCGTATTTTTCCGCGATGTCAAAATAAGGAGATTTGCCCGATGTAGGCTGGGGTTGGGATACCAACATTTTTTTGATAATCACTGCCATATATTATTTGTTTCGATAATATTATACATATAAATCAAACCCTCATATAAAAATATCAATGGTATAATTTCCTGGCTGCAAAGGTACAAACTTAAAAGCAATAACCCCGTATTCTTGTAAAAAAATATGTGAATAAATCTGTAAATAAATGTTGCTCTAAACGATAAATAGCTGATAATAAATATTATACATGCTATATAAAAATCTCCCCCGATGAGTAATATCCATAAAATGGGGAAGTATAAAGATATTCCCCAGATGCAAAATAAGGCCTGATAGTTTACAAACATCATTCGATGTATGTCTTTTTCAAGGAATATATATCCGAAGATGCCGTATAAGCATCTTTTAAGCAGATAAAACGCAAGCAAAGCGACGAACAGGCATGTTATGATGAGGATTGTGGCCTTTGTATCCGGGTTTATGAAGAAATTGTAATCTGTGCTTACCAGGAAAATTAAAATACTGCCCAGAAACAATGTCTGGAATTTCATAAAAAGATTAAATAAGAAACTGTCCCTCTGCGTTGTGTCGAAGATACTTTGCCGTTGTTCGTCCGCATGGATATTATTTATCGTTTTTCCGAACAGGGGTAAATTGAGCCTGAATATTAATGCGAATGTAGATAGCAGGATAAGCACGACAAGTAAGATGATGTCGTCCGAAAATGTAGCCTTATTAAGATAGATACCCGGATATCCGTCAAAATCAATGTCGTTCATCAGCGTTTCGTTTGCAATCTTATCGACTGCAAAGTTAACGCTTTCTTTTGATTTTATGCGTATAAGT
>JAITBC010000405.1 GCA_031283785.1 Tannerella sp.
GATATTTAAGGAATTTTTGAAATTACTTGCTTTCTTTCAGATGAAATGGGTATATTATGGCATATATGCAGACAAAAGCCGCCGAGGTAGCCGGAATCTTTGAGGGAAAAACGATCTTCCATGTGAAGATAGAAACCCCCAACGACCGGGAATCAATAGATGAGGTAACGTTGGAAAGGCAACAGGGTATAGCCTGCCGGGTAGAGGGGAGCAGGATAATCTTTACCGCCGGGGAAACGACCGCCGCCTTTGAAGTCCTTGAAACCGCCCAAATCCTGACCAACCGGACCGAGGAGGCCGAAGTCGTAGTCACCTTGGCCGAAAACGGCGGCTTGCAGATAAAAAGCCACTTATAAATGCTCTCTTGCTCAAGTCAGTAATTAGTAATACTTTTAACATCATTGATACATGGATGCCCTTTTACTAAAAAACAATCAAGCATATACAGTCCAGGTAGAAACTGGGGCCGAAGTCTATTATTTTTTTTCTTCTACTAATTTTTTTTCCAGCGCGGCGCGTCTTTCCCTGCATATTCTGCAGTTACATTCTAAAGTCTCCAGTGTCTTTATATCCAATGACAAAAAGTAACATAAAATTTCTTCATCTAATTGTTTTCCTTTTATTTCATTCAATATTTTTATTGTTTCTTCTATTGATTTTGCCGGGCGGTATATTCTATAAGTTCTTAATGCGGAAAAAGTATCCGCTATCGCGATTATTCTTGATTCAAACGGTATTTCATTTCCCTTTAATCCGTAATAACCGTTTCCGTCCATCATTTCATGGTGGTATAATATCAAATCGCCAATATCATGGAATATGGTGTTTTTAATAATTTCTTTGCCGTCTTTTGGATGGCTTTTCATTATTCCCCATTCATCGTCAGACAACTTTGTTTCTTTATTTAAAATTTGATCCGGTATTTTTATTTTTCCAATATCGTGAAGTAATGCGGCCAGTAAAAGTTTCGTTTTATCTGTCTTGTTTTGATAACTATTTGGCAAGCAATCATATATTGCTTCGGTAACAGCCCTTACATGATGAGAATGACCCTGGGTATACGGGTCTTTTGCCTCAATTACATCAATGAAATATTGAATTAGATTTTTTTTTATTCAAATTAAAACAATTATCACAAAAACTAGCCATTTTTCCCTCCGGTAGAACCCGTTTCTATGTCTTTGTATTCATTAAAATTCACCAGCACCGTTTTTGCGATTCCTTTGCGCATGTATTTTTATCACAAAAATAACATATCTCGTTTGGTATTATAGCGTTTTCAAAAAAATCGCGGATGTTGCCAAATGAAGTTTCCGCAATCGCGGATAACGCTTCATTGGTAAGAAAAGCCTGATGTCCCGTTATGATGACATTCGGAAACGTTAAAAGCCGGGCAAGCGTATCATCTTCAATGACGTTAAGCGACCGATCTTCAAAAAAATACGCTTCCTCTTCTTCATATACATCAAGCGCCGATCCGCCTATGTGCCGTTTTTTGAGCGCATATACAAGCGCCGTTGTGTCAATTAAGGCTCCCCGTCCTGTATTGATAATGAGCACTTCTCTTTTCATAAGTGAAAGCAACTGTTCGTTGATAAGGTGATGTGTTTCTTTGGTGAGCGGCGAATGTAAACTAATGACATCGCTTTGTCTACACAATGTTTCTATGTCTGCGTATTCAATATTGTTCTCCTTCGCCCACGCCGTATCGGGAAATTTATCAAACGCGATTATTTTCATGCCAAATCCTGACAGGATTTTGGCGGTAATTCTGCCAATTTTTCCCGTGCCTATAATGCCGGCTGTTTTCTCGTACAGGTTTCGCCCCACAAGTCCGGTTAAGGTAAAGTTGCCTTCGCGCACGCGGTTATACGCTTTATGAATATGACGGGTAAGCGTTAAGAGAAGAGCCACTGTATGTTCAGCAATAGCATTGGGCGAATATGCGCTTACATGAGCTACGTGAATTTTCTCCCATGCGTATTTTAAGTCTACATTGTTGTATCCGGCACAGCGCAGTATAATAAGTTTAATATTATTCCGTATCAACTTATCTATAACAGCGGCGTCAATTTTATCATTCACAAAAGCGCAGACACTATCTGCGCCCTTCGCCATATCCGCCGAATGAACATTGAGCTTTGTTTCCAGATATGTTATATCATATCCAAATCGTTCATTTGTTCTGTTAAAAGATTCCCTGTCGTACTCTTTTGTGTCAAAAAACGCAATTTTTATATTTTTCTTCATTTAAAACCACTCCTCTTTCATGGGCTTTATATCGTCTAATCAAAAATATCGGCCATCTTACACATCCGTATTATCATAATTATTAACCCGTTTACCTGTAATCTTCTCATACAGTACGTCTCCGACACATTCCCGCGCATATTTACACCAGTTGATACAGCTTTGAATGTCGTTATACGCGATAAACCCGCATTCGCATTGTACTTGCTTGTCAATGGAGAATAGCTCTATTTCCCTCCTGCAGACGGGGCATATTTTAATCGTCAGGGTCGGCGTTCCCCTGATGGTATTCGCTCCGGGACATCGCAGCATAATCGCTCCTTTTCAGGGGAAACCGCGTTTTAATCGGACGAAATTTCGCCGCTTATGGACAGAATAATGACCCGCCAGGGGATCATCTTGCCTGAATTTTTAAGCGCGGCAACGACGGCATTTTCTATGCCGCCGCAGCAGGGAACTTCCATTCTGATAACCGTAACGGACTTTATGTCGTTCTGTTTGATAATTTCAGTCAGCTTTTCGCTGTAATCCTCGTCATCAAGTTTTGGACAGCCTATGAGGAGGATTTTATTCCGCATAAAATCGTTATGGAAATTACCGTAAGCATACGCGCCGCAATCGGCGGATACCAACAGGTTCGCGTTATTCAAA
>JAITBC010000348.1 GCA_031283785.1 Tannerella sp.
TCGAGTTTTTGCTGGCAGAAGCCGTCCAGCGGAATGAATTTTCCGTCGGTGGTACAGCCGAAGACCACTATAAGAAAGCGGTCGCAGCCTCATTGTACAGGTGGGGGATTGACGACGGAGCAAACGGGTTTGATTTCAATCTTTTCTATAACCAGCCGAGCGTTAGTTTGGCCACAGCAGACGACAAAATCGAACGAATCATGGAGCAGAAATGGGTCAGCGGATGGTTCGGCATTGAAGCATGGTTTGACTGGCGCCGTACGGGCTACCCTGCATTCCGTACAGGGCCGGTTACCGAATTTGCTCCCCCTAACAGCAACGCATTACCACTACGGTTCATATATCCGCTGCCTAATCAGGATGAAAAATATCTGGTGAATTACAATGCAGCCGTTGAACGCTTGGAAAAAACGCTTTACGTTCCACAGGCTCAGAGTAAAGACCATCACTATTCAAAGATGTGGCTGCTTCAGGGTACCGGAAGACCGTACTGACATTATCATGCTTCAGGGTATGCTGCAAATGTTGCAGCATACCCTGATATAAAAACAAATAGATAAAGAAAGGATGTGGAGATACTGTAAATGGGTTCTGTTGTCAACGATGCTTACCGCATGTTATGGACAGGAAAATAAACCGGCAAAAGAATCGGGATTTTCATTTGTGTTTCTTACGGATATTCATCTTCAGAACAAACGGGGCGCTTGTGACGCTTTTCAACTGGTAATTGATACTGTCAACAAACTTGACGTTGACTTTGTCATGACCGGTGGAGACCTTGTTTTTGATGTGATGAGGGGTAATTTGGGTCACTCGGATTCATTATTTAAGCTGTACATGACATACGAAGAAAAATTCTCCATTCCCGTTTATCATGCCATCGGTAATCATGAATTGTTCGGAATATATCCCGAAAGTAACGTTGACAGCCTTCATTCCGATTATAAGTATGGAATGTTCGAGAGATATTTTGGTGACACGTATTATTCCTTTAATCATAAACACTGGCATTTTATCGTACTCAATTCCCTAATGGTAAAAGATAAGGTATATTACGGAATGATTGATAAAAAACAAAAATCATGGCTGCAACAAGATATTGCACTTGTTGATTCAGAAACACCGATCGCCGTCATTACTCATATTCCGATGATTACCATGTTTTATCATTTAAATTCCGGAGATAATGCTCCAAATGGTATGATAGGGGTTCGGAACTACCGTGAAATTCTTGCCCTGTTTGAAAAGCATAATCTTAAATTAGTATTGCAGGGGCATTTACACTGGCTGGAGGATATCAATGTGAGAAATAAAACACGGTTTATCACCGGAGGTGCTGTGGCAGGAAGACCCAGTTGGCGTGGAGCAAAATACAATGAGGAAGGATTTTTGAAAAACACTGTTGATGAACAAAATGATATTTCTTGGCAATACATTGATTATGGATGGAACGCGGAAACCCAATCAAGGGTACAACCGCAGGAACAATTAAATTGATAAATATTTTTTAAGAAAGGAAAGACTGTTCTGTCGAATAAAGAATAAATAAAATGAAATGGTCGAGAAAAAATAATCTGATGATAAATTGTTTGTGTCTTTTTTTTCTGCCGGTTAGTGTTCTCCGGTCACAAACGATAGATTTTTCGGATGCTGTCGTGTGGGTAGCATCCGACATAAAATCCTCTGTACGGGAAACCCTTGTCCGAACGTTACAGGAAGAAGTAAACCAACGGACAAATCTTCGTTTGCCGATTGCGGAAAAATGGACTGGCCAACGTTCGATAATTGCAATGGTACTCCTGCCCCGGACGGAAGCAAACGGTATACCTGTCCCCCTCAGGACGGACGCCGAACTGCCGGAAATGAATCCGGAAGGTTTCCGGATGATGCTTGAAACGCAAGGAAAGCAAAACATTCTCTGGTTGATGGGAAAGAATGAACGAGGTCTGTTTTATGCCGTTGGAGAATTTTTAAGAAAAGCGGAATTTGCGCAGAAAAAAATATGCCTCGACCGGCAAACAGACGTGGCAAGTTCTCCGGTCTATCCGATTCGTGGACATCAGCTTGGTTACCGCAACGTGAACAATACTTGCGATGCCTGGACAGTAGAACAGTTCGAGAAGTACATCCGGGAACTTGTACTGGCGGGAAACAACAGCATTGAAAACGTGCTGTTTGACGATGTTGTACCCGGCCTTGTCCGGAAACTGCCTAAAGAGGTCATGGATGAGGCCATTAGCAGGATATGCGACCGGTACGATACGGACTATTGGGTATGGACGCCTGCAAACGCCGATCTGTCGAATGAAACCTTGTTTCGTGAGGAAGCAGGGAAGCATGAAACCTTTTACAAAATCTGTCCCCGTCTAAATCACGTCTTTGTACCGGGTGGCGACCCTGGAAATAACCATCCGAAACATCTGATGCCGTTTCTGAAGGAAATCGCGGCCAAATTGAAACAATATCATCCCCAGGCAGGCGTGTGGCTGTCGCTGCAAGGATTCAACGACGAAAAGACGGATTATGTTTTTCGTTATATCGAAAAGCATAATCCGGATTGGCTCAGGGGCATTGTATCCGGTCCGCAAAGTCCCGACATGGCCGCTACACGTTACCAGCTTCCGATAAAGTATCAGCACCGGAGCTATCCGGACATCACACACAACCTTCGTTGTCAATATCCTGCGCCGGAATTTGACCAGTCGTTTGCCCTGACGCTGGGACGGGAAGCATGCAATCCACAGCCGGTTCATTATGCCGCTATTCACCGCAGGACAGAACTGTTCACCGATGGTTCCGTCACGTACTCGGAAGGAAACCATGATGATGTCAACAAATATGTCTGGTCACGTTTGGATTGGAATCCTGATGCCGATATCCGGGAAATCCTGGTGGAATATGCGCGTCTATTTTTTGGAACAGCAGAACCGGCAACCGTTGCCGAAGGCATCCTTGCACTGGAAAGGAACTGGTTCGGACCGGTCGAAGCCAATGGAAGCATTGCTGCTACTTTTCATTTCTGGAAAAACCTCGAAGCCAAACACCCCGAAATGAAGAACAACTGGCGATGGCTGCTGCTGGTCATGCGCTCGTATTACGACTATTACACTCAACAGCGCAAATTCTACGAACAGCAGTTAGAAAAAGAAGCAACTGCGATCTTGCGAATGGCTGAGACAATTGGAGCAGATAACGCCATGGAACAGGCGCTGGCGGTTGTCCGCAAGGCCGATACGGAACCTGTGAACCGGGACTTGAGCGAAAAAATTCACCAGTATTGTGAGCGGTTATACCAGCTTGTCGGGTTGCAGACAAGCGTGGAGAAATACAGTGCCAGCGGCGCGGAACGAGGTTGTATCCTTGATTTTATCAATTACCCGCTGAACAACCGATGGTGGCTGGAAGATGAGTTCAACAAAATCAAACAATTCTCTTCGGAAAGGGAAAAGTCAGCCCGACTGAAAATCATCGCCAACTGGACGGAGCCGGGAGAAGGAAGTTTTTACGACAACGTATCCGACATTTCCCAGTCGCCTCATGTAATCACCCGTTCGGAAAGGTCTTACGGTTATGCGTGGTGGAA
>JAITBC010000153.1 GCA_031283785.1 Tannerella sp.
TTCATATCTCCCCGGATAAATTCAACAAACTCAACAGTAATAGCTTCACCATATATATCTTCCGAAAAATCAAAAATATTTACTTCGATACTCACATCACCATGATCATGAACGGTAGGACGGGAACCGATATATAACATACCTTTATTACGTTTGCCGGCAAGCCATACATGCCCAAGCAGTTCGCTCTTAATCTGCCATGCTTCATCCGGCATTCCGTGTTCTGGCATCTCTCCGGAGTCTGGCAGCTCTCCATGCTCTGGCAGCTCTCCGTGTCCTGGCAGCTCTCCGTGCTCCGGCAGCTCTCCGTGTTCGGCTTCGAATGGCTTCACGCTGTCGAATGGCCGGTTTATCCGCCTTCCGACAACGACCCGGACGGCATACGAGCCTGCCGCAGGAAGTATCTTAAAATTTTCGTCAATCGCTATGTTGGCAGTAGGAAAGCCGATAGAACGTCCGACTTTGTAGCCCTTGACCACATGACCTTTCAGGCGGTAGAAATAACCTAATACCTGCGCTGCACCGGCAACATTACCATTCTGCAACAACTGCCGTATTCCGGAAGAACTGAAAGTCACTCCATCTTTACTGTACGAATCCGCGCCGAGCACTTCCATCCCACATTCCCTGCCATAACCGACATACTGTTCGAATCCGTCGGAACGCAAATGGCCAAAACGATGATCATAGCCAATGAATAAAATTCCGACGCGCCATTGCACCGAAAGTATCTCCGTAATAAACTCACGCGCCGTAAGCGCTGCCATCGACGGAGTGAAATTTATCACGATCACATAGTCTATTCCGGTCTCCGACAACCTGCTCAGCCTCTCCTCATACGAATTGAGCAGCCGAGGCCGGTAATCCGACTGCAAAACCATACGCGGATGTACAGGGAATGTAATCACGGCGGCAGGGAGATCACGCTCCCGCGCCACACGTCGCACCTCCTCTATTAAAAAACGATGTCCGGAATGAACGCCATCAAAAAAACCGACAGTAGCAACGAGCGCTTGCTCCTTCAAATCTTTTATATCATACACTACTTTCATCCGAAATCTTCATTTTTTTATAACTCTCATCAGTTTTATAAATAATCTGTTTTCCTTGCCTCTGTAATCCGCATCGGCAGATCATCGCCATATGGTTCAAAGACATGATCAGATGCACACATTGAACAGGTTTCTTCATGATCGAAGGTGATTCCGGGATAAGCGTCGGTTAAAATACATTTTCGGCATACTTTCATTTCTAATATATCTTATTCGTGTTTTATATCAAAGGGTTTACGTCTTCTTTATGCATTATTTTCATGATGACAAAGATACGACTTTTACCTGCTTTGTTATTACAGTACGAAAGAAAAAGTTTTTTATTGTAATTTGGACATTTAAATATTATACCGGTTCATTTCAGATTGTCGCCGGAAGAACGAACTGAAGGCGCAGCCCTCTATGTCATTGCGGGCTTGAGCACCGTAATCACCTGTGTGCCCATAGCGCGGCTTTTTATTCAGGGGATTGCGTGCTTACGCTCCGACAGCAATGACACGGTTTAAAGTGAGCAACCGGAGTGGAGACATCTCCCTGTTCTTTCGCATCTTTGCCGTATAATGCGACAATTTGAATTTTTTTTAACGCTTCACACATGCAATTAACGTTATAGCCTCAGAAATTAACGTTTTAACCGCAGAAATTAAATCTTTTGCCCTGAAAAGCTCCCAAACTATACCTGTGATGAAATCCGTCACATGTGTGATAAGATCATTTACATGTGTAGAAAAATTTTTCACGCGTGTGATAAAATAATTTACACATGTGATAAAGTCATTCACATGTGTAGAAAAATTTTTCACGTGTGTGATAAAATCATTTACTCGTGTAGAAAGATTTTTCACGTGTGTGATAAAATAATTTACACGTGTGATGAAATCATTTACCCGTGTGATGAAATCAATCACAAACGTGCTGTGGAGCATTTTGACAGATACCGGTACACGCGCGTTTGCCTCCTGGTGTACGACTGTGGTTATGCAGCAACGAACGACGGGCACGCCTGCACACGCGGCACAAAATTTTGCAGCGTGCAGTATAATTTCTATATTTGCACTCTCAATCAGTAAAAACATTCGTCTTTTTCACATGTCAATTTTAAATGTTTAAAATATCTATATATCTATGAACGGACTATTAAGTATTTATAAGAAAAAAGACGTACAATCATCATGTCTCGCGGAAACGCTTCGTGACGGATTAAAATCATTATCACACAGGGGAGCTGCATCATGTTCTTCCTTTATATTGAACAGCGATATGCGATATGTCGAACGTGACGATGCTCCGGCACGCATTGCGACAGGTTCGTGTTCTCCCGCGAATAACATCTCACATATCGCTTACAGCCCGGCTACGGACGAATCCGGGCAACGACGGATCTGGGGATACGAATATCATCGCGGGAATCCGAAGCCGGTCGTAAACGAAAACGGGCGACAGGCGGAGAAAACACCGGATCATTCGCAGCATATCGTTTCCGGCAAACGAAATATACTCTTTTTCGAAGGACGGCTTATTAACAGCGCCGAACTGTGCAAACGCTTAACGATCGCCTCCGATATAACCGACGTGGAAATCGCAATACGCCTGATCGAAGCGGAAGGGACGGCATGTTTCAAGTCGCTCAAGGGATTCTGGTCGCTCATATACCTTGATGTTCATAACAAAACGATATATGCCGCACGCGACCATTTCGGCTGCCGTCCGCTGTATTTCTGCAACAGCGGGCGACAATTTGCAATCGCGTCCGAAAGCCGCACGTTATATTCGCTTTTCGACGACGTGCGCAGTATTAACCGGCACACCGTCATCGACTTCCTTCTTTGGGGAAATATCGGGAAATCAGACCAGTATTTTTTCAACGACATACATTCTTTAGAACCGTCGCATTTTATCAAATACGAAGTGGCGACCGACCGACTGACTGTCGAACGATATTACGCCCTTCCTTACAACCACAGTAAAGAACCGTATAACCCATCGTCGGAAAAGCTGTATTCAGACCGCTTGAGCAGCATGTTGACGGAGTCCGTCAGCAAAAACATACAATTGTTCGACGGCGACTTGGCGGTCGGCGTAAGCGGCGGCATGGACAGCTCCTCGCTTATCTGTACGGCAAAAAAAATAGCTCCCGGGCGGACGCTCACTGCATATACCACGACCGACAGTTATGACGGAGGCGAAGCATGTTGGGCCGAAAAAGTGGTGCGCCATACGGGCGTCGAATGGATCAAGGTGCTGTGTACGTCGGAAGACATCGTGGAGAAATTATACGAAGTAAACCGCATCCATAATATCCCGCTTTACAATGCCAGTTCGCTTGCGCAATACCGCATAATGGAGGAGATAAAAAAACATGGACAGGCCGTTTTTATCGACGGACAGGGCGGCGATGAGATGCTTGGAGGCTATCCCGATTATTTCCCGTTATTACTGCAATCATTGCGTAAAAACGGAGAATGGGGGAACTGGCGGCGCGAATTATCGCAAATCGGAAATTCGGGTATGACGATGAAGGATATGTTTGTGCGCCGCCTGAAATTATGGGCGAAAGCGCATTATTATAATCCGCAGACACTGGCGCAAAAGAAACGGAAATTCCTCTACGAAGCATTAATGCCGTGCGAAAGAGATCGGTATTTCAGACAACCCTCGCCAATACCGGCTTTAAAAAAGGAAATCCTGAATGATGCATTATTTGAAAGCTATACCCTTTTCCTTGGAAACATCCTGCGCTGGGGCGAACATTCGGCGGCCTCGCACGGCATCGAATGTGTCATGCCACTGTCGGACAACCCCGACCTGACGGAATTTATCTTTTCCATCCCCTCAACATACAAGATTCATAACGGCTGGAATAAATACCTCCAGCGAAAATCCATGCTCGGAACCGTGCCGGACGAGATATGCCTGCGAAGGCAAAAAAAAGGTTTCTACATTCCCGAACAAAACTGGCTCAATGAAACAGGCAATGCCATGATAGCCGTAATACAAACGGCGGACGATCCCGAAGGCTGCATCAACATACCTTACCTTACGGAAAACTGGAACAGGCTCTATACGCCGAAAAACCCGCTGTTCCAACAGTTCGCGTTCCGCTGTTACAGCTATCTGCTCTGGCGGGAAGGACTTGCAATGTGACATTCAACACAGGCCATAAGGCGGCGTTCGTCGTTACAATCCGGCAGGTAAAACGTACGCAAACATACTTACTGTTGCTAATAATAATGCCTTTTTCATTGTTGTACTGATTTATAAAGTAAGTAATTCCGTTTGTCGTTACAGAAAAACTTCAACACATTTTTTGCAGTTTTGTATGATTCAGGAAATTCAACGGCGGCGGATACTGCGTGCGGGGGCTGACTTGGAGGCGGCGGCGGGCTTTTCCTCTTTCTGTTGTCTGGGTGCTTTTTCTTTCGTTGCTGCGCTTTTATTATCCGCCGCCCCGCCGCTGTCTTTTTTGGAGGCGGCGCGTGAGGCACGCGCCGATTTCTTGGCCTCCTTCTTACTCAGCACAAGCGTCGTATCCGGCTGTATCCACAGCGAATCGTTGAATGTTTTCAACTGATTTTCTATACGCTGCTGTTCCGCCAACATGGAGTCCGGCGTCGGGCAATATTGCAATAATGCAAGATTCATCAGGTTTTCCGTTTTTACGATATCACCGTCGAACATCCGGCGACGAAAATAATCATCAATCGTAAAAGTTTTAGCATTATTCATATTGGAGGTCATTATATAATTATTCTTTATATAAGGGCGTATATCTTCATATTTAACCCAAAACATGGGCGTACGCTGTTCGCCTATGTCGGAAATCATGAATGCTATCGGGCAAATCGCCAGTGTGTTCACATCGTAAACGGAGTTATTCTGATCAAAATACCATGCCTCCTTTACAATATACGCCCTTACTTCCTGCGACGGGATATCGCTCGCGTTGATAACATACCGCACCGGATTGCCTCCGCCGGCAGGCACTTCTTCGTAAAATATATTGAAGTTATCAAGCATATCTTTGAACGAAAGCAGGTTATCCGCCTCGAACGATTCATAGTCGGGAAGATATTTATATACGTCGATCTTTCCTTCGCTCACTAATTGAAACAGTGCAGTAAAAAGATTTTTCATCCCGTTAATTTCCTGTATCGGATAATATAACGGTGTATTCTTCTCTTTGGTAAGGTCCATCTCGCGGTAGATAACACGCATCCAGCGGGCGTTTCCGGTGTTCTGCGTGAGTTGTTCGTTCATAATTTGCGCACGTACGGTCACTTCCGGCAAACCTCTGTTATTTTCGGCCTGTACGCCACTACGATTTTGACGGTCGCCGCCTCTGCTTATACGCGGCGTACGCTGTTCCGGATTTTGTGCGCCCACGGCAGCGCCAAGAACAAGAAGTATAAACCCTGTATATAAAAAACGTTTCATGCTCGATCAATATTTATTGTTCATTTTTAATTTAATTCACTATAATCTCCATAGAGTAAGTCACGCTGACAGGTTTACCGGCAGGATCAAGCGCTTTCACCTGTCCGATATAAAAGCGTTTGCCGCGCGCAAGATTCCGGATATAATCCTTTTGACGTTGCGTAAATTCGCTGCCGTTAGATACTTCGGGGATATAATTCCCCATGCCGTCAACGATCGTCATCGTAAAACCGGTAACGGTATGTGGTACGTTCAGCACGCCGTCGTCAATTGCAGCCTGTACGCCGCTTGCTTCTACCAGATAACGTTTGGCTATCGCCCCCCCGGTAAACTTACGGACATTCCCGTCCGCATCTTTATACGAGAGGAACGGTAACGGAGGAGGCAGTCTCCGCACAACAAACTCCTTACTCTCGGAAATATCGCGGCCATTTACATTCGCCCTCAGCGTAACGGTAACATTCGGCGATACATCCGCATCAAGGCCGGTTATGGTCCATATATTCCTGTCTTTATGGTCTACCCTCCCGCTCGAAACGAACGGCTTCACGGAACCGCTCGGCACGCCGGGCATGGCGACCTCCATATCATTGTCAATACTGGCATACAAAAAGTTCATCCTCGTCAGGGCGATGGTCGCCGACGATTCCGAAACAAAATATTTAGCATCGTAAGCATATGTCTGCCCTTCGGCTACAATCTTACCCGACAAACTGCGGTCGCCAATCCCGCTTGTGGGAATGGAAATCCGGTTCCCGGCAAGAAGCGTTTCGCCGAGGTAATATTGCGGTTGTTTTGTCGAATCGACGGCTGCAAGCACCAATTCCGCCTCATAAGGCGTCCCGCTCGCAACGATCTGGCTTTTCGGGATGACGAAGGCTTCAATTTTATTCACGCGATAATCATCCACATCCACATTTGTAATCAATGTAGAGAGGACTTCACCTTCGACATAACGGATATCATTCTGCATCTTCGTCAGCAGTGTAATAGCAGCGGCCACAGGCATATTTTCAAACAGCGTCACTTCCCACGAACCGGAAATGATTCCTGTTTTTTTAGGTACTTCCGTGCTCAATAAAGATTTGAACATCGCCCTTTGCGACGCATCGCCGACGAGTTCCGACATATCATCACAGTAGCTTGTCAGGCGTTCTTTCAGCTTTTTACCTTCGCCGACGACAGGCGCCAGCATAACACGCGAAGCCGCTTCCAAATTATCTTTTTGCCTGACGTCGTTTATATCCCCGTCTTCACCGTCAGCCTCCTGTACAATCCGATGTTTCAGTTCGCTTATATAATCGAACAACTCATCAGACTGTTTTTTAACATTTACGCCTTTACTGTACCATTCGCCTGCTTTAGCGGCATTCGCCTCATAAGCTCTGTCAAGATGATCCTTAACCTGTTCGTTGCGCCGGGTAGAATTCTCAGTAGAAACACGCAAACTGTTTTCGACCAGTTCAAAGCCGTCCAGTACCTCTGATGATACATTGAGGGCCATCATTGCGATGAACACCAGATACATCAGATTAATCATCTTCTGACGCGGCGAATTAGGATTACTTGATACTCCTGCCATTTTTATTATCTTCTTTACTTAAAGTTTAATTTCCCGAATAGTTAACGAAAATACGGATTGCCTGTTATCCGACAAACTGCCAACAATGATATACGTCTATCTGTAATTGCCTCCCTGCGATGGATATTCCCTCTGATAAGGAGGTTGCTGATATCCTGCCCCTGCCGGTGGCGGTGGCGGAGGATATCCTCCTCCCACAGGCACATTCACCGTCATTGCCTGTAACAGGCGACTGTAAACATGATTTAACTGCAGTAAAAGCTGCGCCATACGTTCATTTTCATTACGAAAGGCGGCGCTGTCAACAAGAGAACTGTCATACATATCGCGTATGCGGTTTAACCCTGCATTTATATGCTGTATCGTATCCATCTGCACACGAAGTCCGGCAAGTTGCGATTCGTAGAAATGATTCATCTCCGAAACATTATCATTAAGTCTGGACATATGTTCCACATACCCGATTGACTTTTCTTCCGCTCCTTCTTCGTCCGAACCGGATATGACTTTGCATGAATGGATAAGCGAATCGGATACGTCTCCCAACGAACCGGTGATATCGTTGAATTTCTCAAGGTTCTGCGATACGGTGGAAATCTGGTCGATATATGTTTGTGTTACTTCCGTAAGGTCTGCCATCTTCGATATCTGTTCTGCCGCGCTGTTTAATTTCTTTATACTTTCGGCAAGCATTTCCGAATCTTTTTCCGAGATATTAAGCCCCATCGTTGCCATACCTGCATTTACAATATCCTGTGGTGATGATTGTTGTCCTTGCTGCATGAAAGAAGCGTCGGCGCCTCCGGTAGCCGCCCCATCTCCATATACTCCGCCCGATATTCCGCCACCCGAAGCCATTGCTCCGCCGCCCGATATTCCGCTGCCCAAAGCCCCCGAAGCCATTGCTCCGCCGCCGGATATTCCGCCTGCGCTACCGCCCATAGCTGCTATAATTCTTATTCCTGCTCCGGCTTCCTCACCCGTTTCTGTCCGGCTTCCTGCGCCCGTACCGGTTTTCTCGCCTGCACCGGTCCCCAGTCCGGACAAATCGCCGATGATCACCGTACCACCGCCTCCAATATTACCTGCACTTCCGGCCACAACCGAATCCGCAGCAACACCTCCGGAAACAAAATCCGGGCGATCCAACGGATTTTTTGATTTCAGGACGGGGAAAACTTCTTCCCAGTTATATTCGCTACTCGGACGTTCAAATCCCGAAATAACAAATACACATGCTTCCGTGATCATAGATACGAACAATATCTGATTGGCATAAGGAAGATGCAACAATTTAAACAACGCGCCGATAAGCACGACGGCTGCACCCCAACTGTATATAAAATTCAAAATGCGTTTACCCCTTTCGCTCGAAAGGAACATTTCCATCCTGTTCTTGTATCTTTTATATTTACCCATAATTCACATGTTTATTATTTTTTCTTTCCTTTTTTAGAATTTGAAAATCCGATCTGCGTACGAGCGCAACGGAATCCTATATATGAGCGCGTTTCATTCTGATATTCAAACGTGCGCATATCGGAACGGATGAAACGTGCAACATCTTTCCACGAACCTCCGCGTACAACTTTCTTTTTCATATCATACGGGTCTTCTTTTGCCGCATCGTAATGAAGTTCGGGATTTATATCGCTCATTTGTTTAGGCCCGGATTCATAAAAAACCGTCGAAGTCCACTCCGCCACATTACCGGCCATATCATACAAGCCGAACTCATTCGGAGAAAACGAAGCCACACGTGCGGTGATGAGATGGCCGTCTTCGGTATAATCGCCTTCGCCCGGCTTGAAATTTGCCATAAAACAATCTTTATCGTCTTTAAGCGCGTCGGTTGCCCACGGGTATTTATTCGCATTTTTCCCTGCCCGCGCCGCATATTCCCATTCCCCTTCGGTCGGCAGGCGGTATGGCTCAATCAGCTGACCGGGAGGCAAATCCAGCGATTGTTTATAACTGTGGGTGCGCCATACGGAAAAGGCTGTTGCCTGTTCCCACGAGACGCCTACTGCGGGATAATCATCGTATCCCGGATGAGTGAAATACATCCTCAGATAAGGTTCATTGTAGGCGTTTTTGAAATCGTTTATCCAAACCGTTTCATCGGGATAAATATTAACAATACGCGTATGAAGGAAATCGAAATAACTTCCCAGCTGGCGCGTGACCGTCTCATTGACGATGCGTCCTTCATCGTCAATATATGCCGTATCCTTCGATATCATGATTACCTCGCCGGCATTTGCCTCTATATCCGTATTCCGCACACGTTGTGCCGGGTCCATATTATTTCGGCGCAACGCTGCCGCCGCATAATCGTACCATTCGTATTTATAATTCATCTGTTCAGGGTCAAGTCCGCGCTCTCCAGTCGCAGGATTCGTAAAATAAACGCTTTCAATCGCACGTAATTCATCTTCGTTAGCGCGTTTCCACGGGATAGGACGGCTCCAGTCGAGATGCGGAGCGACAGGCTCGCCATAACGATCTTCGGTAATCATAAACAAATCATTACCGCCATATTCCGGATCCGCCAGACGGGTTCGTATGAGGGAATCGCGCACCCAATAAACGAACTGACGATATTTCGCATTTGTTATTTCCGTTTCATCCATCCAGAATGATTCAAAAGAAACGCCTTTTGTGTCGGCTTCAAATCCCCAGATGCTATCGGAATCGGAAGCGCCCATTTCAAAAGCGCCTCTTTTTATTAATACCATCCCGTAGGGAGCAGGCTCGCTGAACGAAGCCGATTTAACGCCGACAAGTTCGCCTCCGGAGTTCATTACATTCCTTCCGCATGCTGAAAGCAAGACGATTGCCACTGATATCAAAACTACTTTTTTCATCTCTTTATAATATACGTACACTTTTGTGTTTACTTTTCCCCGTCTTGGGTTTGTTGAGCTGCATTCTGTATTTCAGGAACAATTCATGGCTTCCCATGTTACTGATACCCATTCCCGACAAGGGTGCGTCAAATGCATAGCCTCCTTCTATTTTCCCAAATGTAGCGCCAAGCATGATCACTAAATCGCCCCAGCCGTTTCCTGCAATATTTTCATCTATACGCCACGACAAACCCGCACTATATTTTTTCGCGTAAACAGCTCTCGTCGTCACATTGATTTTATACATGTTAATATTTGTTTGTACAAATACCGACGGCTGTAATTCTAATAACGTATTCTTCATCCGAATATTGTATCCACCGACAAAATTATAGGATCGTTCGATAAAATCCGAGAAATTTTCGTCATCAAATTCCGGCTCTAAGAGATGCATGGAAGCAAAACCGACATACCAACTGTCCGTATGGTAATAGACGCCAAAGTTTGCATCAAACGATTTGGATCCGACCTTCGACGCCGGTATCGCCTCATCCTTATCGCCGGGATTGCCCAGACTGTCGACCGGCAAAATAACTTTTGTGCCGTCGTCGGAGAGGCTCACCATTCCCAGTTGTACGCCGATACGTAGCGTCCCGTTGCCGGCTTTTTTCAGGAAAGCATACTGGAGGCCGGCGTTCAACATACTTTTTATGCTCGACTGAACATCGTTAAAAACCATTACGCCGACGCCATGTTCCTTATTGAGAAACCGGTAAGGCATAGAAGCAGTCGCAAACAACGTTTTCGGAGCATTATCCCATCCCAGCCATTGGAGGCGGTACAAAGCAACAATATCCAGACTCCCGGTTGTTCCCGCTGTCGCCGGATTATAATACCCGAGAGCCGCATGATATTGGCTAAACTGCGCATCGCGTTGTGCCTGTGCCATATAAGCACAGTCGGAGATGATGAAAAGCAACAAAACGATCCGCCTCATACAACAATTGACATATTAATCTTTCTACCTTAAAATATATATAACTCAAAAAAAGAATATAAATTGTGTATCCATATAAAAACTGTCTGTCAAAAATTATATTGAACTATTGAATACCATATTAACCCGTTGATAATTATGAAAGTGTGTGCTTGCAGTTTTAATGATGAGGAAATCAAACAGTTCACCGTATCCTAACCAAAAGGAAAAGATTATTAATTGCTTCGGCAGCGCATTATTCATGGATTTGTCTGGGCCGATGCGACGGTTTGATTTGGGGCCGGAATGCATCCCGACGCAATTTATCTGTGGATTTGTCCGGTACATAATCGGCGCTCAAGGAATCCGGTTCAACAGTTCACTGCATAAAGTAGACATAAACGTTGTGCCGTTTTCACCGGGATCCGTCCAATGCGTTAAAAAGTAGATCTATCAGGTAAGCGAAATTACAATTTTGTCTCAACCGACAATTTGATTATTACATTATTCCCCTTATGATACTCAGGGCATGACAAAATCAATATTCTTCTTCATTGAAAAAGAAATCCTCCTTACTCGGATAGTCAGGCCAGATATCTTCCATACACTCATATATCTCACCCTCATCCTCCATTTCCTGCAGGTTTTCAATAACTTCCAGAGGGGCGCCGGAACGCTGCGCATAATCAATCAATTCATCTTTCGTCGCAGGCCATGGCGCATCTTCCAAATTTGATGCTAATTCTAAGGTCCAATACATAACATATAAAATTTATGATCACCCGAAGGCAATCCGGTTCTTTTTTATAGAAATCGCCGCAAAAATATAATTTTATTTTCTACTTGCAAGTATTATTCCAAAAAATTTCTTCACCATTTTTCAATAAACATTCACTGCGTGCTATAACAAACAGTAAATCAGATAGTCTGTTCATAAAAACAAGAACAGGTTCCTCTACCGTTTCGGTCTCCGCCAGATGATAGATATTCCGTTCGGCACGTCGACATACGGTACGGCACACATGAGCGAGAGCCGCCGAACGGGACCCTCCCGGCAAAACAAATGATTTCAGTTTCGGCAACCGGCCATCTATCCGGTCAATAGCGTCTTCTATTTTTTTTATGCTCTCGCCGGTAATTTGACTTTCGATTTTATAGTCCGTCTTCGAAGGGTCGGTAGCCAGATAAGAGCCGACGGTAAAAAGTTTCGACTGAACAAACTGCAATAAATCGCACGTATCCCGCCGATCTTCCCCTTCGACTATCAGCAGCCCGATAAAAGAATTAAGTTCGTCGACAGTGCCGTAAGCCTCCAGGCGCGGATGTGTCTTCGGCACGCGAAAACCGCCGACCAGAGAAGTCGTTCCTTTATCTCCGCCCTTCGTATATATCTTTGATTTTTCCATAACTCAATAAATTAATAAATTAAAAATCTCTCCTGTTTTTCTCACCCGCCGCTATTCACCCTATTCACCGGAAATCGCTTTATACCATGAAGACGACTTGAATATCGAATTAAGATAAGGATAAGCATCCTGCATGATATAGGTAGTCAGTCCGCTGTGGCGTTCAATAAAAAAACCGTCATACTCATTAAAATCAGGCATTGTTTCACGATTTCCCAGTAGAAACCTTTTCGTTGCGGCCTTCCATACGACCGTTTTATCCAACTGTACGTTAAACGCCCTGTAATACGATTCCGGCGCTATTTGCTCGACCGTGTGCGCAAAGTCAAAATAACGAGAGTTCCCGTATCCGTTTTTTATCAGTTTTCCGGGACGGTCGAAGCGTTGAACAGCCTCTGCATCCAGTGTCGTCTCATCAACCGCCTTTCCCTGCAGCGCCATTTTTGTTG
The DNA here is from genome assembly GCA_031283785.1 of Tannerella sp. The sequence goes on from JAITBC010000153.1 coordinate 12,749, forward strand.
CGTAGGCAAGAGCTTCCATCTCATCCGTTTTTATCAAACTCAATGTCGTAGAACAATACACATCATTCTCCGGTATCGTAGCTATATAATCGTAATAAGATTGCGCAAAACCCGACACAACGGATTTTATCCCGTTTTTTGTATCATACAGCCGCATTATTTCCTTCTTGTATATTTCGGTAATAAGCCCGTTAGAACCTCCAAAGCCGGGAGATACGATTTCTGCCGACGAAGCCAAAACATATCCGGCCTTATTGCGCAATTCGTACATCGACATGACGTCCGCCATCAGGCACGCCTCAAGGATAATAAAATCAAACCGCTTATCCGGAATTGCAGCTGCAAAATCATCATATTCCATTTCATGCCTTACGCTTTCCCCGTCATCAATAACCAATGAGCGCGGGTTGTTAAGCGTTCCCGCCGGGAGCCATCCGCTTGCATGCGAAAAGAAAAGCATGCCGTAACTGTCGGCAGGATAATCCGATACCATCGTATTTATTACGCGCTCCAGCATTTTCGGATTTGCCGAATTTTCCTGCCCATAATTCCTAAGCGTATCAAGCCCGTAATATCCTTCCACATCCTTCCGCCCATTCACACGGAACAAATATGCGCCGACATTCTTTTTATCCGCATAAATAATCATTTCACCCTTATCCGGAGTCCAGCCTTGCCGTATCTGACTTATTTTCTGATCCACTTCGCCGGACAAATTACTGTCTCCCCCGATATAAAACAGTATATTTCGTTTCGGATAAATCTCCAGATAACAAACGATATTCTGCTTACCTTTCGACGAATAAGTATAGATCGTTGCCGTTCCTTTACCGATAGCCGTAACCAAACCCGTAGCAGATACCCTTGCCACCGAAGGATTATCGCTAACCCACTCCACATTTTTCGATGGAACCGTAAGTTGAATACTATATCCCGTATGCATTTCTATCGTAGCGATCTCTATCTCCGGCTCTACACTTTCATAAATGCAAGATAAAAATAAAGTCATCATCATCATCCCGCAGAATAATAAAAACACCCCGCGAATATATTTTTCATAATGCGTTCGTGCCATTTCCATTTAAATTTGCCCTATATATATAAAATGTTGCAAATGTACATAAAAGTTTTCATATATACACAGACCCATAAAAATGTCCGGCAAAATTTATAGAATAAATATACGATTTTTATTTAAAATCTATGCCATAAAATTCGTCAAAAAACACAAAATGCCGTTCCTCCGTTCATCATCCCTCCACGAGCATACTCAGGCTAATCCGCTTACGCGCTTCGTCGACCTCCAGCACTTTAACCGAAATATGCTGGTGAACGGATACTATTTCCGTCGGGTCGCCGACGAAACGGTCTGCCATCTGCGAAACATGCACCAGACCTTTTTCTTTTATTCCCATATCGACAAAAGCGCCGAATTTGGTGACGTTCGTTACAATTCCCGGCAATATCATCCCTTTGTGCAAATCGCCGATTGTTTTCACCGAGGGATCAAATTCAAACACCTTGATTGTTTCGCGCGGATCACGGCCGGGCTTCCCCAGTTCCGCCAGAATATCCCGCAGTGTCGGCAGGCCTGTCGTTTCCGTTATATAACGTTCGAGGACAATCTTTTTACGCAACGATTCATCGGCGAGCAAATCCGAAACGCTACAGTCCAACTCTTTCGCCATACGTCCCACTATGTCGTAACTTTCGGGATGAACGGCAGAATTATCAAGAGGGTTTTCCGCTTCCTGAATACGAAGAAACCCCGCACTCTGCTCAAATGATTTGGCGCCCATCTTAGGCACATCCAATAAAGACCGACGGGAGCGGAACATGCCGTGTTCAGTCCTGTAATTCACAATGTTTTGCGCCAGAGCGCTCCCTACCCCCGACACATATGTAAGGAGATATTTGCTTGCCGTGTTAACGTTCACTCCTACACGGTTCACACACAGCTCAACGGTACGGTCAAGCGCCTGCTTCAACGAGACCTGGTTTACATCATGCTGATACTGTCCTACGCCTATCGACTTCGGATCTATCTTCACAAGTTCGGCCAACGGGTCCATCAGCCTCCGTCCGAGTGAGACTGCGCCGCGAACGGTAACGTCATGTGAGGGAAATTCTTCACGCGCCGTTTTAGAGGCGGAATAGATACTTGCACCACTCTCGCTTACGCTGAATATCTGCACTTTGCGGTCATACCGGATATTTTGCACCAACTCTTCCGTCTCACGCCCCGCCGTTCCGTTACCTACGGCAATCGCCTGTATGTCAAACTGCTCGACAAGATGAGCGATCTTCCGTATAGCGCCCGCGCGCTCCTGCCGAGGCGGATGCGGATATATCGTCTCATTATGGAGCAGATTCCCCTGTTCATCAAGGCAGACCACCTTACAACCCGTACGGAATCCGGGGTCTATGCCCAGTATCCTTTTCTGTCCGAGCGGAGGAGACAACAATAACCGGCGCATGTTCTCCTCAAAAATATGTATTGCCTCCCTGTCGGCTTTTTCTTTACTTAACGCAGCAAACTCCGTTTCGATGGACGGCTTGAGCAGGCGTTTATAACTGTCTGTAACCGCCATTCTCACCTGCTCGCCGGAATCGTTATCCGCTTTCACGAAAAACCTGTAAAGACGCTCCAGCGCATGCTCTTCATCGGGAGATATCGTTACGCGCAGAAAACCTTCCGTTTCACCGCGACGCATGGCAAGAAGCCGGTGCGATGATATGCGGCGTAAAAGTTCGCTCATCTCGAAATAATCGCGGTACTTGTCGCCCTCATCTTCCTTTCCTTTCACCACACGGCTCGATATAACGGCCTCGCGTGCGAAAACAGAGCGGACGATATTACGCGCCGTCATATTTTCATTGACCCATTCGGCAATAATATCGCGCGCACCGGCAAGCGCCTCATCAACAGTCGACGCCCCATCGGACAAATAACGCCCGGCAACCGCCTTCAACTCCGTTCCGGTCGCTGTAATCCTGCTTGTCCACGTGCCGTCTCCTGACAAATAACTGTCGGCAACCGGCTCCACCTCCGGCGACAAGCGTTGCGACATGATAATTTTAGCCAGAGGTTCCAGGCCTTTCTCGCGCGCAATCTGCGCCCGTGTACGACGTTTAGGTTTATAGGGCAGATAAATATCTTCCAATTCGGTCGCCGACCAGGTTGCTTCTATTTTCTCGCGCAACTCATCCGTCATGTTCCCCTGTTCTTCTATGGTCGACAGAATCGTTTCTTTCCTCTTCTCTATTTCCGTCAACCGCTTATATTCATCCGATATATCGGAAACCTTCACCTCGTCCAGCCCTCCGGTACGCTCTTTCCTGTATCGGCTAATAAACGGGATCGTCGCGCCGTCGTCCAATAACTGTAACGTATCCGACACATGCCGTTCCGCTATCTGAAGTTTTTCGGCAATTAACGCCGGGATTTTGTCGTTCATACTTTTAATCATTGAAAGCGCAAAAGTACGAAAAAAAATATCCAAACACAATCCGGCGGAAGACGAAGACGGTTAAATCTTTTTTTGAAGTGCTAAGAGAAATATCCAGCCCTTCGATAGCGTAAGAAATCTTAGCCTTTCAACCCGCAGTTTTTGTGTAAATGCCGGATAATTTATTTTACATCAGCGCTTTGTTTTTTGATAATTGCCATGTTTCGGATTTTGAGGATATAAATAAACTG
>JAITBC010000328.1 GCA_031283785.1 Tannerella sp.
ACGCTGATTTTCCATCAATCTTTTGAATACCGTGTCGTAGATCGGATTTGCGATTATAAACGGTTTCCAGTCTTTATTTTTTTCCATTTCCATAGCTGTTATTTTAATGCAAAAGTACATGAAAAACTTTGATTTTCCAAACGTACGAAACAAAAAAAGATTTAACCGATTTTCTTTTTCAGGGTAGAACGTAAAAATATTCCAACGTTTTAGCTAATTTTGCAGAAAAATTAATTGATGAGCATAACAATTTTAGGTATCGAATCGTCGTGCGACGATACGTCGTGCGCCGTCATACGTGATGGCGTGCTGCTTTCAAACGTCATCGCTTCACAGGCCGTACATGAGGCTTACGGCGGCGTAGTGCCGGAACTGGCCTCAAGGGCGCATCAACAGAACATCGTCCCCGTTGTCTCGGAAGCCATACGACGCGCGGGCATTACGAGGCAGGAACTTACAGCCGTCGCATTTACGCGCGGACCGGGTTTGCTCGGCTCGTTACTCGTCGGGACGTCGTTCGCAAAGGGATTGTCGATTTCATGGGGAATCCCTATGATTGAAGTAAACCATCTGCAGGCGCATGTGCTGGCACATTTCATAAAGCAGACGCCCGACGACGACAATCATCCGGCGTACCCGTTTCTCTGCTTGTTGGTGTCGGGAGGTAACTCGCAGATAATCAAAGTCAATGCATACAATAACATGGAGGTTATCGGCCGGACTATTGATGATGCGGCAGGAGAAGCTTTTGACAAGTGCGCTAAAGTGATGGGGCTGGGATATCCCGGCGGACCGGCTGTCGACCGGCTGGCTAACCGGGGAAATGCTCATACATTCGCTTTCAGCAAACCGCATATTCCCGGATACGACTATAGTTTCAGCGGTCTTAAGACTTCTTTCCTGTACACCCTGCGCGATGCGCTGAAGGAGAATCCCTGTTTTATAGAGCAAAACAAAGATGACCTTTGCGCATCGCTGCAAAAGACGGTAATTGATATTCTCATGGATAAATTGCGTAAAGCGGCCAAAGATTTGAATATACGGGAAGTCGCCGCAGCCGGCGGCGTTTCGGCAAATTCCGGCTTGCGCGACGCGTTTATAGATCATTCCAAACGGTTAGGGTGGAAGATACATCTCCCGCCAAAAGCCTTCACGACGGATAATGCCGCAATGGTAGCGATTACGGGATATTATAAATATATGGACAGGGAATTTTGCCCGATGGATGCATCCCCTTATGCGAGAGTAGAACAAATTATCAGATAGAAAATTTTATGAAGGTTGAAATTATTACGATAGGCGATGAGTTACTGATCGGCCAGGTTGTCGATACAAATTCGGCATGGATGGCGGAAATATTGAACGACAACGGATTTGCGGTACAACGTAAAATAACGGTAGGAGATGACGCCGGGGATATTCTAAAAGCTCTCGAAGATGCCCGCCGCAGAGCGCCGATCGTACTTGTTACGGGAGGTCTGGGGCCTACAAAAGATGATATAACGCTGGATGTGCTGTGCCGTCATTTTAATTCGGGCATGCACTTTTCGGAAGATACGTACGAGAATATTGAACGTATTTTCATGAAACGTAACAGGCAGATGAACGATCTGACACGAAACCAGGCGATGGTGCCCGATAAAGCCGTCATAATCCGGAACGAGGTAGGGACGGCTCCCTGCACATGGTTCGAAGACCGTGAGGGCGTACTCATCTCGATGCCCGGCGTACCTCATGAAATGAAATGGCTGATGTCGAACGAAGTTGTCCCCCGCCTTCGAACGAAGTTTCATCAGGATGTATTTATAAAACATCAAACTTGTTGGGTCGCCGGTTATTCGGAATCCATGCTCGCAATAAAACTTGCGGATTTCGAAAACAACATGCCTTCATTCGTGAAACTTGCGTACCTCCCGCAATCCGGTATTATACGTTTACGCTTGTCGGCATATGCCGACGACGGGGAAAAAGCCGGCGAAACGGTAGCGTCTTTACAGCGGCAGTTAAAAGAAATACTGAACGACAGTATTATCGCCGAGGAAGACAGGAATATTGAAATATTGGCAGGGGAATTGTTGCTTTCAAAAGCTCTTACGGTCGGCACGGCCGAAAGTTGTACGGGAGGCGCCGTCGCATCCCTTATCACATCCGTACCCGGAAGCTCCGGTTATTATCTCGGAAGCGTCGTCTCATATGCAGATGAAGTAAAACGTAACGTGCTGGAAGTGTCGGAAAGCGATTTGGTTCAATATGGCGCTGTCAGCCGCCAGGTTGTCGAACAAATGGCAAAAGGCGCGTTAAAAGTATTAGGTTGCGATTATGCCATAGCCACGTCGGGCATAGCCGGCCCAAGCGGAGGCGCTCCGGGAAAACCCGTCGGAACAGTCTGGATAGCCGTTGCCGGTAAAGGAAAAGTTACCTCAAGAGAATATCGCTTCACGAACAGGCGCGAACTGAACATCCGGTACGCCGTAAACGCTTCATTATTAATGTTGTTTGAGGAACTTAAAAACCCTGTTTCAGGAAGGAGTTCCTCCCGTTCTTAAGGGTGATGATATTCTTTACAAAATTCAGTTGCACTGCTAAAAGTAAGTTTCTTGCCTGTTTCTCATCAGAATACCTTTAAAAATGAATAAAATCGTATTCTTTTATTGTTAAATAATTGGGAATACTTTTTTTTTAATATATAACTTATTACCTTTGTTGTTATTTTATCAGAAAGTTATCTGATTACGAATCAAATAGAATTTTTTATATGAACTCTTTAGTAAAAAAATATTCATCCTGTATTGAATTAATTAACGCACAAGCGTTGATTAATTCCGGATTTTTATTAGAGAGAGAGAGAGAGAGAGAGAGAGAGAGAGAGAGAGAGAGACTCAGGTTTAGAGAAAAAACTCGAGCGCGAGAGAGAGAGTATACATTATTATATATAAACAGAGAAAAAAATAACTTTCAATCTGAATTTTTATCCGGGGCATTACATTCTGCCATAGCTCCGGGTAGAAAACTTATGCATCTTTCGTCCGAAAATATTTCTTTATGCACGTCATGCACATGCACGAAAAAAGTGTTTCCTTCCATGTCATTCGACTTAATTAATATAGTGAGAAAGAGTGTTTTAGAATTTAGGTTTAACAAGCAAAAAAAGTCTATGAGAAAGTTTACATTTATTCTGATCTGCCTGTTTACAGGTATTGGATTAGCTGTATCTCAAACAAAAACAGTGCGAGGTACGGTAATCTCTGAGGAAGATAACGAGCCTGTTATCGGAGCGTCCGTTATTGTTAAAGGGACGTCGATTGGTACGGTAACGGATATGGACGGTAATTTCAGTTTCGAAGTTCCCGTCGATGCAAAAACGTTACAAGTATCGTATGTCGGCATCAAATCACAGGATGTCGATATTATAAACGGTAATATCACCGTGATATTGCGTTCGTCTATATCGTTGGACGAAGTGGTAATCACTGCGCTTGGCATATCCCGCGAGAAAAAAGCTCTGGGATATGCCGTTACGGAAGTTAAAGGAGATGATCTTGTCACGGCTCGCGGCGGACTGAACAGTCCGATTACGGCATTACAGGGAAAGGTCGCCGGTCTGCAGATCTCCAACAGCACCGGGAATCTCGGCGGTTCGTCAAAAATACTGATACGCGGTAACAGTTCTATTTCCGGCAACAACCAGCCTTTGTTTGTCATCGACGGGGTTCCTGTCGAAGGAACGGATTACAACAGTTCGGATACGCAGCGTGGCGCCGGCGGGTACGATTACGGCAACCTGATACAGGACATCAATCCGGATGATATTGAAAGCCTGTCGGTGCTAAAAGGCCCGAATGCTTCAGCGCTTTACGGCTCGCGGGCGGCAAACGGCGTTATCATGATCACCACTAAAAAAGGGAAAAAAGGAGAAGGTTACGGCATAACATTCAATTCCGCAGTAGGCTTTGAAGTCGTTAACAAATTGCCGAAGATGCAGCGCCTCTATGGCGGCGGTTATGGCGATACATTTGAAGAGGTGGAGATAAACGGCAAAACATACAACTATCCCGATTATGCGACGGACGAAAGTTGGGGGCCGAAATTAGACGGGACGCCCGTACTGTCATGGTACGACATTGCAAAATGGGAGGCGGGGGGAAAAATCGGCAACCCGACAACTTCGCCATGGTCGGCGCCGGCTTATGATATAGATGATTTCTTTGAAACAGGCATATCTTATACAAATAATCTTTCAATTGCGAATGCTACGGAATATTCGAGTTTGCGTATTTCATATACAAACAGCAGTCTGGAAGGATATATGCCTAACAGTTCATTGACGAAAAATATATTCAACATAGCCGGATCGTTGAAGAGTGCGGATAAAAAATTAGAAGTGTTTACAAATGTGACCTATTTTAATTCACGCGCCAAAGGACGCAGTGAGACAGGTTACGGCGATAACAATGTGATGCAGAAATTCGTACAGTGGGGACATCGCGAAATAGACATGAAACAATCCAAAGATTTGTATCGCTTTCCGGATGGTTCGCAGGCTACATGGAACCGTTCATATTGGGACGACCCGACGCCGGCATACAGTAATAATCCCTATTGGAGCCGTTATATGAATTACGAAAACGACTCCCGTAACCGCGTTTATGGAAACGTAGGCTTCAGTTACCTGATCACGCCCGAACTGAAGTTTCAATACAAATCAAATCTTGATTTCTGGGTTGACAAACAATTCGAACATAACGCGATCTATTCGCAGGAAAATTCGCGATACAAGGAAATTTCACGTCAGCAGTATGAATTAAACAATGAGTTTTTATTGATGTTTAATACGTTGATTGATGAGTTCAGCATTATAGCCAACGTTGGCGGAAACTTAATGAACAGAAGGTATGAATATGTGTTTGGCGAAACTGTAGGAGGACTGGCGATTCCAGAGTTTTACAATCTGAAAAACTCCATTTCGTCGGCATCATCGGAAAATTTACAGCGCAAAAAAGCAATAAACTCTGTTTTCGGTAATGTTACCGCAGGATGGAGAAATATGCTTTACCTGGACGTCTCTTTGAGAAACGACTGGTCGTCTACGCTTCCCAAAGAGAATAACTCATACATTTACCCTGCCGTAACGGGCAGCTTCGTTTTCTCCGAAGCATTACGCGATTTAAGCTGGCTCTCTTTCGGGAAGATGCGTTTAGGATACGCTCTGGTAGGTAATGATACGGACCCCTATCAGGTGGTCGATACCTATACGCAATATACGAACATCGATGCGGCAACCGGAACGCCCGGATATATTCTGAGTACAACGCTTAAAAACTCATTGCTGAAACCGGAAAGTACCCGTTCTTTCGAAGCAGGACTGGAATTCAGCATCCTGAATAATCGCCTGGGAGTGGAAGCTACCTATTATTCGGCCGAGACAAAAGACCAGATCATTCCCTTATCGGTATCGGGCAGTACCGGTTATATCTATCGCGTGATTAATTCGGGATTGATTGCCAATACCGGATACGAATTTATGCTGTACGGATCGCCGGTAAAGACGAAAGATTTTGAGTGGAACTCGACGCTTACACTGGCCTCCAATAAAAATAAAGTTAAAGACCTTATCGACGATACGGATTATTATCGCCTGATAAATGCTCCCTTTAAGGTCGAAGTAGGCGCTATCAAAGGGGAAACTTACGGCGTCATCATGGGTACCGATTACATATATGATGATAACGGCAACAGAGTCGTCGACGAAGATGGACTATACCTGTTCACGGACAAAAACATGAAAATAGGAAACGTTTTTCCCGACTTTACGGGTGGCTGGAGCAATACGTTCCGGTATAAAAATGTAGACCTCGGCGTTTTACTGGATTTCTCCAGCGGCGGCAATTATTTCTCTACCTCTTATATGTGGGGTATGTATTCGGGTATGCTGGAAGAAACGGCGGCAAACAATGTCCGTGAAGAGGGTATTGTACTCGAAGGCGTGAAAGAGAATGGAGAGAAAAACGACATCGTAACCGATATGATGACTTACTGCGAGAGTTTATACTCCGGCCCTGCCGCACAGAGCGTTTTTAAGTCGGATTACCTGAAACTTCGTGAAATAAATATCGGCTATACATTGCCGATTAAGAAAGACAAGTTTGTTAAATCGCTTCGTCTGTCGGCTTACGGACGAAACCTGGCCGTTTGGGGGCCTGACGTGAAACATACCGATCCGGAAGCCGTTGTGACCAATTCCGGCAATATCCAGGGTATCGAAGGCGGCGCTTTACCTTCGGTAGCTTCATTCGGATTTAATATCGGTTTAAAATTTTAATTAAAAAAGGAGGATGATATTATGAGAACAAAATTATATAAATATTTTATCTTGTTTGTGTCGACATTCATTACTTTCTCATGCGTAGACATGGAAAGCGTCAATGAAGATCCGAATAACCCGGCGGAAGTGCCGTCAAATATGCTCTTCGGCGGGGCGCAAAAGAAAATGATGGATTATGTCTACGACAACTGGTTCAGCGGACGCCAGTGTCTGCTTTATGCACAATACTGGGCGCAAAGGAACTATACCGAAGAAGACCGTTACCAGATTCGGGAAAGCGTGAACAACTCTTATTTCAATCAACTGTATACCTTAATGACCAATATGGACAAGGTGATAGAAGTAAATACCGATCCCGAAACAGCGCCGATGGCTTCGTTATACGGAGCTAATGCGAATCAGATCGCCGCCGCCAAAACGATGAAGGTATGGTTGTTGAGCATCATAACGGATACTTGGGGGAATGTCCCTTATTCCGAAGCCGGGAAACTGACCGAAGGCGTTTATTATCCTAAATACGACGATCAGGCAACCATCTACGAAGAAATGATTCGAGAACTGACGGAGGCGGCAAATATGATAGACGAGGATGAAGCCGCTTTTACCGGCGGCGATATGATCTACGGAGGAGATGCTTCAAAGTGGAAAAAATTCGCGAACTCGCTGAAATGCCGCCTTGCTTTACATACGTCTAAAGTAGGAGGCTCGAAGTGGAAATCATATATTTCCGAAGCTTTGGCAAGCGGCGTGTTCGAAGACAACAGCGACGCGGCGGCATATCATTACGGTACGGCGCCCGAATACTGCTATTTCTACGAAGGTGCATACATACAGGGGCGTAACGATTTTACCCTGACACGACCTTTTATCGATATCCTGAAGGGACAGCGCGATACGCTTAACAATAAGACACACCCATGGGAAAATGTCGTAGACCCGCGCCTTCCGATGTATACGACGCCGCGTAACAGGGCGTATATCGGTATACCTTACGGCATTCCGAGCGGTACGATGACGGCCGGATTCCGCAACGTAGCGCCGGATATAAGAACCAATCGCATCCCGATGCTGGAACCCGGTTTCGCCGTACCGCTCATGACATATGCGGAAATCATGTTTATCACCAGCGAATACAACGGTTTTTCCGCAGACGAATATAAAGAGGGCGTCGAAGCTTCGGTAAGGTACTGGGCCGATGTCGCAGGCGCCGGCATGGATGAGGAGAATCTTAGCCTGTATATTGACGCCGTTTCGGCGAACGTCGATGCGGAAGCCGTCGCACTGCAAAAATATATCGACCTGTATATGAACGGTACGGAAGCCTGGACGGAAATCCGCCGTACGGGATATCCTGCCCAACTTATCAGCCCGGGAGATATATCTGTAGCTGCCGACGACCCGAATAATACCTCCTCGCTGGGCAAAGGGACAAATATTGTGTTTAATCCCCTGTCAGAAACAAAAGGCCTTATTCTTGCACGCGTTAAATATCCGACGAACGAGAGCACATTGAATGGCGCCGGCTTCAGCGAAGCGGTAAGCAGACTGGAGGACGGTACGAATAACTACTATTCCCCGATGTTTTGGGATAAACGCCGGACAGAAGGACCTCATCCGGCTAATAAATAATAAATTGAAACAACTTTTGTTTTATAACCGAAAAAGAGGCTGTCCTGCGGGCAGCCTCTTTTCTCACTCTATATCCGGGAAGAAATCATGTCGGCACGGAATGAAAATCCGTTTTTAATTTTGTCTATTTGCTCAATTTGTATTATCTTTGCACCTCAAACCATTTGAATATAAATATTATGATGGGTATAAAATATTATTTTTTGCTTTTGACTGTGTTTTTGTCGTCATTTTCTTGTATAACGGCCGACGATCGCGGCTATATTGTTAAAGTAGGGGATATGGCGCCGGATTTTTCCCTTAAGCTGACGGACGGGAAAACTTTTAAGCTGTCCGATATGCGGGGGAAAACGCTTATGTTGCAGTTTACCGCAAGCTGGTGCGGCGTATGCCGTAAAGAAATGCCGTTTATCGAAAGCGATATATGGCGGAAACATAAGGATAATCCCAATTTTTACCTGTTGGGTATCGACCGCGACGAACCGCTTGATAAGGTGCAGGAGTTTATCAAACAGACAGGTATCACATATCCGGTAGCTCTTGACCCGGGCGGCGACGCCTTTGCTCTCTATGCCGAACGTAAAGCCGGCATAACAAGAAATGTGATTATCAATGCCGAAGGACGTATCGTCATGCTTACCCGCTTATACAACGAAGACGAATTTGCCGGAATGTGTAAGTTGATAAATGAGATGCTTGATGATTAGGAATCTGTTATTAAGCGTACGCTTAAATATGAGTTTTTTTTCAATTTTCATTTTTTAATTCTTAATTTTTAATTCTTTATGAAAGATGTGTTTATCGGAATAGATCATCCGGCAATTGCTGCCGATGATGTGGAAAACCTGACGAAATGGTATTGTGATACGTTAGGATACAAGGTGTTTGCCAGGACGGACAAACCTGTATATATTATTGAAGCTCCGGATGGAACGTTTATTGAGATGATGCCGAGAGATGAAACGGAACGTCCCGACCGTACAATTAATACGCCGGGATGGTCGCATCTGGCTCTTCGCGTGAATGATATGGATGTTGCAATGTACGCACTGGAAAAACTTGGTGTGACTTGGGCAGGCCCGGAGTTTGAAGCTGCCGGCGGCGGTCGTATCAGGAACTTTGCCGACCCGGAAGGTAATGTTCTCCAGATCGTTCAGAGGATAACCCCGTAGAGAGAGGAGAAGCCTGTCCAATCCCCCGTATCCGGCGCGAGATAGCCTCTCGCGGGATGTTGAAAGAAATGATGAACTTACATAGATAAAAATGCCGTTAAATTTACAGAAAAATCTTCCTGCAATAGAATTGCTGAAAAAGGAGCATATATTTGTCATGGATTCGCTTCGCGCATCGGAACAGGATATACGTCCTCTCCGTGTTATTGTGCTTAACCTGATGCCGTTGAAAATTACGACGGAAACCGATCTTGTCCGCCTGTTAAGCAATTCGCCCCTGCAGGTTGAGCTTGATTTTATGAAGATTAAAGGACATCAGCCGAAAAATACGCCGGTCATACATATGCAAAAATTTTACAGGGATTTCGATGACATATGCGATGATTATTATGACGGTATGATTATCACGGGCGCTCCCGTCGAACAAATGGCGTTCGAAAATGTTTCCTACTGGGAAGAACTGAAAGGCATATTCGACTGGTGTCGTATGCATGTCACTTCGACCTTATATATTTGTTGGGCGGCACAGGCAGGACTTTATCATTTCTATGGCGTTCCGAAATATGATCTCGGCGAAAAGAAATTCGGCGTCTTCAAACACTTTATAAACGATCCGTACCAGCCTATTTTCCGCGGTTTCGACGATGAATTTTATGCCCCTCACAGCCGCCATACGGAGATACGAAGGGAGGATATTCTGAAAACGCCGCAATTAGAATTACTGTCGGAAAGTGAAGATGCCGGCGTTTATATGGTTATGGCACGCGGAGGACGCGAGTTTTTTATCACCGGTCATTCCGAATATGCGCCAAATACGTTGCACGATGAATACATGCGCGATTTAAAAAAAGATTTGCCGATACGTATTCCCGAAAATTATTATACTGATGATGACCCGTCCAAACGGCCGCTGGTTCGCTGGCGCGGACATGCTAACCTGCTGTACACCAACTGGCTGAACTATTATGTATATCAGGAAACACCTTACCATATAGAAGATATCAGGAATCTGGGTGATTTATGATCACGGTTCGTCCTATAGAACTGCTTGCGCCGGCAAAAGATCTTAACTGTGGTATGGAAGCGGTTCGCCACGGCGCAGATGCCGTTTATATAGGCGCACCTGCTTTCGGCGCACGCGCTGCCGCCGGAAATTCCATCGATGATATACGGGCATTATGCGATTATGCGCATATATTTGATGTACGTATTTATGCGGCGCTCAACACTATATTGAAGGACGACGAACTATGCGTTGCGGAACGCATGATACGACAGTTATACGATGCCGGCGTCGACGCGCTGATTATTCAGGATATGGGAATAACGCAGCTTGATATTCCGCCGATACCGCTTCACGCAAGTACGCAGACGCATAACGATACGCCCGATAAAACAGAGTTCCTGTATAATGCCGGCTTTAAGCGTATCGTATTGGCACGTGAACTGACGATTGAGGAAATACAGGCCATATCCGAACGCGTGCCGGATGTCGTGCTCGAAGTTTTTATTCACGGAGCTTTGTGCGTAAGTTACAGCGGACGCTGTTATCTGAGCGCCGCTCTTTGCGGACGCAGTGCGAACAGGGGCGAATGTGCGCAGTATTGTCGCCTGCCGTATTCGCTGGTTGATGCCGCTGGCAAAATTATTATGGAGAACAAACATCTGCTTTCGCCGAAAGATATGAACCGCTCGGACGATTTGGAAGCCTTGATGCGTGCCGGAATCTCGTCCTTTAAAATTGAAGGACGGCTGAAAGATGTCTCTTATGTGAAAAATATCACAGCTTATTACCGTCGCAAGATGGATGCCGTTTTTGCCGGGAATCCCGTATTTTGCCGTTCTTCGTCGGGACATTCGCGCTTCACATTCGATCCGCACCCGGAAAAAAGTTTTAACCGCGGCTTTACGTCGTATTTCCTGCATGGCCGTGATGCGGATATTACTTCGTTTGATACTCCGAAGTCTATTGGCGAACATGTTGGCGCAGTGAAGGAAGTGAAAGGTAATTCGTTCGTCGTCGCCGGTTTGAAACCGATACATAACGGCGACGGGCTGGCATTTTTTAATTCTCGGGGAGAGCTTGAAGGCTTCAGGGTAAATCGCGCCGAAGCAAATCGCATATTCCCCCAATGCGTCAAAATATCCGGTGATACCCGCGAAAGGAATACCACCGGCAAAGACTGTAAAATTCCCCAACAGATGCCGGCAATAAAATCGAAGATGCAACTGTACCGGAATTTTGACCGGGATTTTGAAAATATCCTGGCACAACCTTCGGCAGAACGTAAAATCGGCGTCCGGATAGAATGGGGGGATTATCCCGACGGTTTTATGCTTACGATGACCGACGAATCGGATGCGCGTGTCGTGATTGTACGTCCGTTTGCAAAAGAGATTGCCCGAAACAGGCAGCATGATAATGTGAAAGCGCAACTGGGAAAACTTGGCAATACACCGTTCGAAGCGATGGAAATAACCGTCACCGTCGCGGAGGATTTTTTTGTGCCCTCGTCGTTACTCAATGATATGCGTCGTGAAGCAACGGGAAAATTATTGTCGGTACGCCGGATGCGTTTCAGGCGCCGGTATGTAAAGCGGTCCGCATACGATAATGACGCCGCTTATCCCCTGCAAAAGACGGATTATACGGAAAACATATCGAATCGCAAAGCGGAATGTTTTTATAAAAAACACGGCGTGGCGGAGATTGAGCCTTCATTCGAAGAAATACCCCGCGATGACGTGCCGTTGATGTACGCCAAACATTGCCTGCGTTACAGTCTGGGCTGGTGTCCCGTACTTCAACAAAGAAACTCGCCCTGTAAAGAACCGTATTTTCTCATATACA
>JAITBC010000375.1 GCA_031283785.1 Tannerella sp.
AGGCTGAGCTTGACGCTCTCATCGCAAGCGGATATACCATAAATAACAGCACGCCGCAACTGGGGACCCTGCACTATAAGGATATACGCGGAGTAGATTCGGACGAACCCGACGGAAAAGTCACCGACGAAGATAAGGACTGGATTATCACTCGCAGTTCTCCTCCGGTAAAATACGGGTTTTACGTCGGCGCCGAATGGAAAGGACTGGAGCTGAATCTGTTTTTTCAAGGAGCGACCGGACATAAAATCATGGAAAATCAGCGTCTCTCGGTTTTTAACCCGCGAACAAAGAATTTCGATGTATTTACCGACCACTGGACACCGACTAATGTGAATGCTTCGTTCCCGCGTGCCGAAATGGGTTCGTGGAATACCTATCCCGAATCTTCGTTCTGGGTATATAACGGTTCGTATCTGCGACTGAAAAACCTTAATCTGTCTTATGCTTTGCCGAAAAGTATATTAAGCAAACTCCATGTCAGCCAGTTAAAGGTATTTTTCACCGGCACGAATCTGCTGCTGCTTGAAGACCATGTGAAGATATTCGACCCCGAACTGGGTGATTCGCAGAACCCGGACAATATCAGGATGTATCCTGTAACGAAGACTTATTCGTTTGGTATCAATCTTAGTTTTTAACATTTTAAAACATAAAGAAATGAATAGTATAAAGAAATTTAATTGCATATATTGTATATTGATTTGTCTGTCCCTTATGATAACAGGATGCTCGGACGTGTTGGATAAAAACGATTTGAGCGCCATATCGGAACAGGACGTCTGGAATGATGAAATATATGCCACCGCATTTGTGGACAAACTGCACCGCGATAACATACCCGGATGGGATATTTTTGTTTCCAGTCACAGCGATGAGGCAGGTAACGACGGTTCGTTCTCTGTCGGAGAACTGAGCAGAGACGGCGAAAGTTACTGGCCATACAGCGCGCTGCGTAACTGTGCCAACTTTATTGACAATATCGGCAATGGTTCTCTCCCCGATAATGTTAAAGGCAACCTGAAAGCGCAGGTTTTGACAATGCGTGCACTGATGTACTGGAGGATGGTAAAACGGTACGGCGGCATTCCGATGATCATGCATCCGCAAACGCTGGACGATGACCTGCTGGTTACCCGCAATAAAACGTCCGAATGTATCGAACTGATAATACGTGACCTGGACGAGGCAATCGAAACGGAATCATTCCCCATGACATGGAGCGGCAACAATGCAGGACGCCTGTCGAAGGCGGCGGCAATGGCTCTCAAAGGACGGATACTGCTCTACTGGGCAAGTCCGCAGTTCAATCCCAACAACGATGCAGGCCGCTGGACAGAGGCTTACAATGCCAACAAAACTGCCCGCGACCAGTTGAAAGCTGCCGGTTACGACCTGTACGAAAGTTTTGAAAACATCTGGTTTGACGAAATGAACAAGGAAGTCGTTCTTCCAAGACGTTACGAATACCCGAATATGTCGCATATTTGGGATGCTGCATCGCGCCCTTCAAAGGGAGGACTGGGACATGGAGGTTACAATCAACCTGCATGGGAACTGGTGAAGTCATTTCCGATGATAACGGGCGAATCGGTGGACGAATCATCAACCTACGACGATGTGTATTTCTGGAAAAACCGTGACCCGCGCCTGGCTAAAACCATTGCATGGAACGGCTGCGTCTGGGAACTGTACGGTGAAACCGGTGCGAAACTGTGGACGGATTTTGAAGAGGGTACTCCTTCCGCCACTCACATGTATTGCCGCAAAGCTATCAACCCGAACTATACCGTAGATCAGGCTTCTATCAATCACACTAACACCGACTGGATAGAGATTCGATATGCCGAAGTGCTGATGAACTTTGCCGAAGCTGCTGCCGAAACAGGGAAATCAGACGAGGCATACGAGGTTCTCAAACAGATTCGCCGACGGGCAGGTATAGAGGCAGGAAGCAACGGTATGTACGGGCTGAAAGCCAATATGAACGCTGCTCAGATGATCGATGCTATCATGCTGGAACGGAAGATAGAGTTCGCCTTTGAACAGAAAAGATACTGGGATTTGCGCCGCAGACGTTTGCTCCAGACGTTGAACGGTACGGTACGGCACGGTCGTTTACCTGTTCTGAAAGAAGGGGTTACTCGCGAGGATGTGAGAAATGCCGATATGAATACCGAATATCATATCTATTTCGAAGACCAGTTGGATGTAGTGGACAAAATAAAAACCATGAACTATCCCGAGAATTATTATTTCTACGCCATCAACAACGGTCATCTGATAAGAAATTCCAATCTGCAACAGACCAAAGGCTGGGACAACGGTACGTTTGACCCGCTGCAATAAAACTGTTTTTTTCGATTAAAATAATTCTCATGGAAGGACGGGTATTAAATTACCCGTCTTTTCTTTTCTTTGTGCACCGTGCATGATATATAACTTGGTGATGCAAGTCCACAAACAATGGGGTATGTTAATGGCTCATATTACGCATCTTCCGAAAGAGGAACAGGGAACATAAAAAATGTTGTTGAAATTTTTTTAAAACATTTCCCATATCAAATTACGAATTAAAAATTACGAATTACGAGAAGCGAGAGAGGGTTGCAGCAAAGATGCACTGGCTACGCCGAACTAAAGTTTCCGTTAGGGATGTATCGACACATAATTTCGGGATGTTTCTCTGAGTTTTGACGATTTTGCGTAACATGATATCTCTCATTTGGGAATCCGGAATTTTATATAATTTTGTCCCGAAAAGAATTTTAAATTGAAATATTATATTTATGGACAGGAAAGAATTGAAATTTCATATTATTAGACAAATGAAGAAGAA
>JAITBC010000363.1 GCA_031283785.1 Tannerella sp.
TGCTTTATTTTTAATTTGTTATACAGGTTGGTATCTTTTCGCATTATGATTCATTTCCCAAGTCGCCGGTATTTATTTCGGTAGACAGTGATTTTTTTGAAAAAAAGTGAGTATAAAACAATCGTTCGTGTATATATCCTGAAAGATATGCATTGAAATGATTGATTACAGTAAATATAAAACGGAAGATTTTTTGCAGGATGATTATTTTATTCGTTCTATGCGTCATCCTGATCCCGAATCGGCAACATATTGGGAAACGCTTGCGAAAGAAGGCGTTATTTCTTCCAAAGAATTTAACTTCGCCAAAGATTGTATATCATCGTTTTCCATGGAGGAAGACCTCATGTCGGATATGGAATTACGTTGTCTGTTCAAAAAAATCGAGGGCAATACCGTTCGCTTGCAAAAGAAGAAAAGAAAGACGATGTTTTTGTATCGTGCAGCAGCCTCGTTTTTACTGATTTTGGCAGGGGCTGCCGGTGTGTTATATCAATTGTCGGAAAAACGGGGAGATCCGATTATGATTGCCGGTTCTCAAGCGCCGAAAGCCGGTTCGGAATATATTGAACTGTTACTCTCCGATAAGGAACGTATTACTATTGCGGAAACAGATGCATCTGTTGATTATGGGCAAAAAGGAAAGATAAAAGTTAACGATAAAATGCTCGACAGGACGCCGGAAAGCGGAAATCCGGTAAAGAAAGAAGAAAAGTTTAATCAATTAAATGTTCCCTACGGAAAACGTTCATCGTTGACGCTGGAAGATGGTACGTGTATTTGGCTGAATGCCGGAACGAGAGTAATATATCCTGTGATTTTTGATGACGATAAGCGGGAGATATATGTTGACGGAGAAATATATATAACTGTTGCGAAAGAGACCGGCAGACCGTTCTGCGTAAAGACTTCCGACATGCGGATTTCGGTGTTGGGCACGTCGTTTAATGTGACGGCCTATGAGGCGGATGCCGTCAGCTCGATAGTTTTGGTAGAGGGAACGGTACAGGTGAAAGATAAAAACAGCAAGACGCCGTACGTCTTAAAGCCCGACAATATGCTTACAAAACACGCCGGGCATGTAGATGTCAAACAGGTAAATGCATTGAATTACATATCCTGGGTGAAAGGTGTGTATGTGTCCGATAATGAGATGCTGGAAAGTATATTGTCGCGCCTTTCCAGATATTATAACGTGAAAATAACCGTCGATAATGATGCTGCCGGGTTACTTTGCTCAGGAAAATTAGACCTTAAAGAAAACATTACCGGCGTTTTTGATGTTTTATCGTCAACAGCTCCGGTTACTTATAAAACAGATGAAAACGGAAAATATCACTTTATGTTTAACCCATTAAAATAGAAATAGCCTATGAAGTAAGAACCGGAAAGCACAAAAAAAAATCGGGAACAGTACTGCAATACCTTTCCCGACAGCGATTTTTAGATCTAATTATTCGATTATTTAAACTTAAAATCATTACAAAAGTATGATAAAAATACGAGAAATTCGTACAGGCGGTACGAGAAAATTTAAATTTGCCCTGATTATGAGGTTAATCTTATTTTTGATAACATTAAACCTGTCTGTGCAGGCTTATAGTTATTCGCAATCGGCGAGAGTATCTTTGAAAATGAAAAATGCTACGCTTAAAGATATTTTTCATGAAATAGAGGCGCAGACCGAGTATATCTTCTTTTATTATGAAGGTCTTATTGATAGCGAAAAAATAAATGTGAGCGCGAAGGATAAGCCTGTCGGCGAAGTGTTGAATAATGTTTTCAAAAAGAAAAATATTACTTATACAATTAGCGACAGGCAGATATACTTAGTAAAGAAAGAAAACGAAGTGCACGAGGCTGAAAACTCGCCTGCACCGGTCGTAAATCAACAGAGAGTTGTCGTAAGAGGCATAGTAATGGATGAATTTAATGAGACTTTGCCGGGCGTAAACATTACGGTGGAAGGAAATACGCGTGGCGTAGCGACCGATTTGGATGGAAGTTTCTCTATTGAAGTATTACCAACCGACAAACTGATATTTTCTTACCTCGGTATGCAGGAACAGACGATTCCTGTTGGCGATAAACGTGAATTTACGGTTATTATGCTGGAGAAAACCGACGAGTTGGAAGAAGTTACGGTCGTTGCATTTGGTCGTCAAAAGAAAGAAAGTGTTTCGGCTGCTATCACAACCGTAAGACCTTCGGAACTTAAAATCCCAAGCAGTAACCTGACAACCGCCTTAGCCGGGAGGATGGCAGGATTGATTTCTTACCAGCGTACGGGTGAACCCGGCGAAGACGACGCCAGCTTCTTTGTGCGTGGCGTCACGACGCTTACCTATGGAGCCGGCCCTCTGATTCTTATCGATGGCGTGGAAATGACGTCGAGCGATCTGGCACGGTTGCAAACAGACGATATCGCCAGTTTTTCGATTATGAAAGATGCGGCGGCAACGGCCCTCTACGGAGCACGTGGCGGAAATGGCGTTATCATGGTTACGACAAAAGAGGGAAAGGAAGGAAAAGCGTCTATTTCTTTTCGTTATGAGACGTCGCTGTCTTCTCCTACCAGACATATCGAACTGGCAGATCCGATTACTTATATGCGTCTGAATAACGAGGCAACTATTACCCGCGACCCGATGCAGTCGACGCCGTATTCCATAGAGAAGATCGAAAGTACGGAACGGGGCGCTAATCCGATGGTTTATCCTGCAAATGACTGGTATGATATTTTGTTTAAGAACCAGGCCGTCAACCAGCGTTTTAATTTTAACGTCAGCGGCGGAGGAACAGTTGCGCGTTATTATATCGCGGCAACTTTTAATCAGGATGACGGGGTGATTAAAACGGCTGGGGACAGTAAAAACGATATTGACCTGAAACGCTACCTGCTACGTACGAATGTAAATATTAACGTAACGAAAACAACGGAAGCGATCGTTCGTCTGCACGGCACATTTGACGATTATTCCGGTCCGCTTGACAGCGGAAGCGACTTGTACAGCAAAGTAGTGCGGAGCGATCCGGTCGCTTTCCCTGCTTATTTTACCCCCGATGTGACGTTTCAACATAAAAAACATATTTTATTCGGGAATACCGACCGGGGGCAGTTTATCAATCCTTATGCCGATATGGTGAAAGGACATAAGGAATATTCCAAGTCATTGATGTTGGCGCAGTTTGAATTGAAACAAAATTTGGATTTTATTACGGAAGGGCTGAGCCTTAGGGGACTGTTCAGTACAAACAGGTATGCTTATTTTGATGTGCAGCGCTATTATAATCCCTTTTATTATACGATTAATATGTATGATAAGATCCGAGATGAATATTTATTGACGGCTTTGAATCCGAACGACGGTACCGAATGGTTAAGCTACAACGAAGGACAAAAAGAGATCAGCACAACGATTTATTTTGAATCGGCGCTGAACTATAACCGGACGTTTGAGGAGAATCACGGGGTGAGCGGATTATTGGTTTTTAACCTTCGGAACTATCTGAAAGGAAACGCCGGTTCGCTCCTTCTGTCACTGCCTAAACGTAATGTCGGACTGTCGGGGCGTTTCACTTACAGTTACGCCACCCGTTATTTCCTGGAAGCGAATTTCGGATATAACGGCTCGGAACGTTTTGCCCGTAATCACCGTTTCGGATTTTTTCCTTCCATAGGTATGGGATGGCTGGTGACAAACGAGCCTTTATGGAAAAATACGAATAGCGGCATTCAAAGCGCCGTTTCAAACTTGAAGTTAAAAGCCACCTACGGTTTAGTGGGTAACGACGCTATCGGCAATGAGGAAGACCGTTTCTTTTATCAGTCCGACGTAAATGTGAATAATTCGGGCAGGGCATATACATGGGGTGAGAATTTCGGTTATACGGTAAATGGGGTAAGCATAAACCGGTATGCAAATCAGCTTATCACATGGGAAGTCGCCCGGAAGATGAATTTGGGGATTGAACTCGGACTGTTTGGAAAAATAGATGTCTTGGCGGATTTCTATACCGAAATGCGAACCAATATTTTACAAACGCGTTCGGATATTCCGGCAACAATGGGATTGCTCGTTACTCCGCAAGCAAATATCGGTAAGGCGAGTGGAAGAGGCGTAGACCTGTCCGTCGATCTGAATCATTATTTTAATAAGGATTTCTGGATTACCGGACGTTTTAATTATACATACGCCAAGTCGAAATGGGAAATGTATGAGGAACCGGATAATCGTCTGACGCCATGGCTGTCGCATATCGGTACTCCGGTAAACCAGACATGGGGTTATGTCGCAGAACGTTTGTTTGTCGATGACAAGGATGTGCTGAACTCGCCGACGCAGTCTTTCGGCAGTTATATGGGTGGAGATATCAAATATAAAGACATCAACGGCGACGACAGGATAACGTCGTTGGACAGAGTGCCGATCGGTTATCCGACTACGCCTGAGATAATTTACGGTTTCGGTTTAAGTTCCGGTTATAAAGGATTTGATTTTTCTTTCTTCTTCCAGGGGCTAGGCCGTGAATCATTCTGGATTGATGCGAGAAAAACGTCTCCTTTCCTTGATACGGACGACAATGGTAGCGTCACTTCAAAAAATGCCCTATTGAAAGTGTATGCCGATAATTACTGGTCGGAAGACAACCGTAATGTCCAGGCGCTTTGGCCCAGGCTGACGGCGTCATTGCTTGAAAATAATACACAAACAAGTACCTGGTTTATGCGCGACGGTTCATTCCTGCGTCTGAAATCATTGGAATTTGGATATGCAATACCGGCGCACTATCGAAAAAAATTATACGTATCTAATTTGCGTCTGTATTTAAGCGGAACAAATTTGCTTACTTTCAGTAAATTCAAATTATGGGATCCGGAAATGGCAGGCGACGGCATGAAATATCCTATACAGAGAGTGCTGAATATCGGAGTTCAATTATCATTTTAAACAGTTGTCAAGATGAAAAAAAATAAAAACATATTTACGTTGATTATGGCGGTTTTATTGTCTTCATGTGCTGATTATCTGGATATCGTGCCGGACAATGTAGCGACAATAGAACATGCTTTTACCGACAGAGTGAGCGCTGAACGTTTTTTGGCGACCCTCTACTCTTATATGCCGAGAATTGGAGATTATTCCGCAGATCCGGCTATTCAGACTAGCGATGAATATGTCGTCGTGGAAAATCATTATTATGGCATAGATAGGTATTATGGTAACAGAGTGAAACTCGGCGCGCAGAACGTGAACACCCCGATATTGAATTACTGGAACGGCAATATGGGGGGACGCGGGCTGTTTGTTGCTTTGCGTGAATGTAATATCTTTCTGGAAAATATTCATAATGTAGGCCCGGATCTGTACGAATGGGAAAGAGAAAGATGGATTGCCGAAGCGACGTTCTTCAAAGCCTTTTACCATTATTACCTCTTGCGGATGTATGGCCCCGTTCCTCTTGTGAAAGAGAATCTGGAGCCTTCTGCAAGCGTTGAAGACGTGAAGGTTTACCGGGCGCCGTTCGACGAATGTGTCGATTATATTGTCGAGCTTTGCGATAAAGCGCTGATCGACTTGCCGTTACAGATAACGAATATTGTTGCTGAAGCGGGACGTATAACGAAACCGGTGGCGGCGATGCTGAAAGCGGAAGTTTTAGTATTGGCGGCAAGCCCTTTATTCAATGGGAACAGTGATTTTAGTACGCTTGTTGACGACAGGGGGGTAACGTTGTTCGGAGAAACTGAAGACCGCAGCAAATGGACCCGGGCGGCAGAGGCCTGCCGGGAGGCGATAGACCTTGCGCATGAAGCCGGTAATCGTTTGTACCTGTTTAACGACAGTCGTTTCCCATTGTCGGACGAAACACGTCGTGGAATGAGTATCAGGGGTGCGGTTACGATAAAATGGAACGAGGAATTGATATGGGGAAATCCGGTGAATACAGCCGGTACATTGCAGGGTAACACCCTCCCTTATATGAAATTCGAAGATATAACGGCAAATGCTCTCGGAGTGGAACTGGGCGCTTCGTTTACGATGGCCGAACTGTTTTATTCGAAAAACGGAGTGCCGATCAATGAGGATGCTTCTTATGACTATGCAGGACGATATGATACGGTTACGGTAGGCAACGACCATTATTATTATATCAAACAGGGACTGACGACAGCCGTGCTGAATACGAACCGTGAACCGCGTTTTTATGCAAACATGGGCTTCGACTGCGGCTACTGGTATGGTAACGGACGTACGAAAGATGTCGGCGCAGGCAGTGATGCCGAGACGCCGTGGATTATGAGGATGAAAGCCGGAGAAGTAAGTGGTAAGAGTGGGGATATACGTTATACCCGGTCAGGTTACCTGGCAAAAAAACCTATCAACTTTGAAACGGCAACAGCTGCTAACGGTTCTTTGTCGACAACCCGGTATACGTATCCGATTATGCGCCTGGCAGACCTTTACCTGTTGTATGCCGAAGCATTGAATGAATCGCTGGATGCTCCCAATAGTGAAGTCTACGGATATGTGGATATCGTGCGCGAACGCGCCGGACTGAAGGGGGCCGTGGAAAGTTGGAAAGACCATTCCAATCTGCCGGACAAACCTCTTACAAAAACAGGTATGCGGGATATTATCCGTCAGGAACGGTTAATTGAATTATGCTTCGAAAGCAAAAGGTTCTGGGATCTCAGGAGATGGAAGCTGGCTCATGTTTATTACAACCAGCCGGAAAGAGGCTGGAACGTAAATCAAAATACAACGGAAGATTATTATCAGGTGATCATCTTTAATCAGTTGGAATTTTCGACGAAACAGTATTTATGGCCTATCAGGGAAGATGAATTGCGTAGAAACATTAACATGGTTCAAAATCCGTATTGGGATTAAATTAGTGATTCATGAACTACGTCGTTTATTATTAACCATTTATCATTAACAATTAACTATAATCTGTATATGAAACGAAGTATAAAATTAATTTTGTCGATAATCCTTATAATATGTTACGGTTGTAAGGAGGAATATATTGGGCAATATCCCATAGACGGGAATCCTCCCGCCCCTGTAAGTAATGTGAAAATCCTGAACCTTCAGGGAAAGGCGATTATCACCTATTCTTTGCCCGAAGAGGATGACTTGCTTTGCATAAAATCCGTGTATGTATTGCCGAACGGCAACAGGAAAGAAATGTCAAGTTCCGCATATTCGAACAGTATCGAATTAAAAGGATTCGGAAAAAGCGCTAAAACGAAGGTGGAATTATATTCTGTTGATAAAAGCTACAATGAGTCGGCGCCTGTGACGGTAGAAATAGAACCTTTGGATTCTCCAATCTATGATGTTATCAAGACACTGAAATTATATGAAGCGTTCGGAGGTCTTAAACTTTACTGGGAGAATCCCTTAGGTGAAGATATTGTTATGGGGGCGCTGATGAAAGAAGATGGTGAATTCAGGCATATTGAAACGATTTATTCTTCCGAAGGGATAGCGGAGAAGGCGATTCGGGGATTGGAATCAAGACTTACGGATTTCGGTTTTTATTTCAGGGATATGTATAATAATTACACAGATACGCTTTATTTACAAATGACTCCGATTTTTGAAGAAGAAATCAGGAAAAGTAATTTTACTCCGCTTAGACTGTCCTCCAAATTCTCATTACACGGTTATGGCGGAGGAAAAATGGAGGCTTTGTGGGACAATGTCTATAATGTAGATGATAATTTGCTTTACGTTAACCCTGCTCCCGAAAAGATATATTTCGCTTTTGATATGGGAGTGGAAGCCAAATTGTCGCGTTTCAGGCTGTGGACGCGACGAAATTATATGTATCAGCTGCACCATATCCGCACTTTTGAGATTTGGGGTACAAGCGATCAGTCGGCAACGACCAATCCCGATAACTGGGACGGATGGGAGAAAATCATGGATTGCGAATCGTTCCGCCCTTCCGGTTTGACCGAAGGAGGAAACCCGACTGCCGAAGAAGTGCAATATTTACTGGGGGGAGAAGAATTTGAAGTGCCGGTCGAAGCGCCCAAATTCCGTTATATGAAATTTAAAATTAATTCTACGTGGACTAATTCGACGGCTGCGTTTATTAACGAGATATCCATCTGGGGTAATACGAAATAACAAGGAACAATTATGAAGGAATATATTTTTTATACAGTTGGTTTGTGCGTCGCTCTCATTGCCTCCACCTCATGCTCGGACATGAACGAAATGCATGACAAGTATTTGCGGGACGGTGAAAAAACGTATGTAGGCCGTGTTGATTCGGTCAGGGCTTTCAGCGGAAACGAACGGGTTTTAATCCGCTACTGGATAACGGACCCACGTGTGAAGAAACTGCATTTACTGTGGAATCAGAAAAGAGATTCGACCGTTGTCACCATACCGGAACACGAACCGTTGGACGCGCTGGAAGTAATGATCGGAGAAGGGAATGGACGCATCACAGAAGGCGATCATACGTTTTTCTTTTATTCGCATGATGAACGCGGACACCGTTCGGTCGTATTCGAAACGCTTATCAATGTTTACGGGGAACGTTATCAGGCTACATTGATTAACCGTTCGGTTAAAAGTACGAAAAAAAGCGGGGATGATCAACTGACCGTCACATGGGGAGGAAGCAGCAGCGGGGATGAAATCGGAATATCACTCGTTTTTACGGACCCGGCCGGCAGGGAACAATCGCTTTTTATCGAAAAGGGAGCATTGAACCAACCTACTGTGATTGATGACATAGATATTACGAAACCGCTACGGTACCAATCCTGCTTTTTGCCGCAAACGGAAGCCATCGATACATTCAAGACGGAATGGGTACAAATATCCATCAAGGAACGCATCAATGTCGCACTCCACAAAAATACCACAAGTAGTGACAACCTGAACGACAGTTATACGAGCAAGAATGCGGTAGACGGGATTATCGACAACGCTTCCCGGTGGGTAAGTGACGCCAGTAATGCTGCTCATTGGCTCGAAGTGGATCTGGGACAACCTTATGCGGTTGACGGATTTAAAACCTATATCGGCAGCGGAGGCAGCTTCGGTTACCCGATTGATCAGTTCGAATTTCAGGCGTATGTAGACGGCGAATGGAAAACAATCCTGTCGGCGACGGGTAATTCCGACCCACAATACGGCAGGGATTTCGAGGGTGTTACAACGGATAAAGTGCGTTATTACGTTCCGGCATACACCAATAATCAGGTACGACTGTATGAATTAGAGGTTTATAGCACGATTGTTTATTGATCTACAATAAGAATACCCATACAGTGGTAACACGAAGAGAATTTCTTAAAGTAACGGCAATCGGAAGTGCATTGGCTACTTTCGGAGAAGTAACGGCAGCGCAGACGACGCTTCGCGCGGCGACGGTATCCGGCGATTCCGGTTATGTGTTTGAGAGCGAACGGCAAATACCCGTTATAGCCGATGTTGATATAGTAATTGCAGGAGGAACGTCCGCTGCCGTTTCGGCGGCGGGCGCAGCCTCGCGCGCCGGCAGCAGCGTTTTCCTGGCAGCGCCTTTGCCTTATCTTGGCGATGATATATGCGGCTCGTTTCGCATTGTATGCGGAAAAGACGAACGACCGGACAATTCATTGAGCCGCAGGTTGTTTCTTCAAACGAAGAATCCGACGCCGCTCTATATAAAAACGGAATTAGAGAACGAGCTTATTGATAATGACGTAGATTTCCTTTACAGCAGCTATGTAACCAATATTCTCACAAATGCCGCAGGAGAACCGGCCGGCGTTGTAATTACCAACCGGTCGGGCCGGCAAGC
>JAITBC010000401.1 GCA_031283785.1 Tannerella sp.
GTGTTACGCCATGAGGGCGCTGATGTATTTTTACGCATTGCGCGTTTGGGGAAGGGTGCCGATTATTACCGAAACGGTAGAAGGGTTGAATCAGCAGACCGAATATCCTCGTTCTTCCATTGCGGAAGTCAGGGCGCGTATTATTACGGATGCCGAAACGTCGCTCACAACGATTCCCGATATCACTTCCGACCCGGCAAAGAGATTTTACTTGAGCAAAGCAGCCGTATATGCCCTGCTGACGGACGTATATGCATGGTTTCAGGAGTACGATAAGGTGATAGAAACTTCGGACGTGTTGATGATGAACACAAACATTAAATGGATTGACTCCTCTGACGATTGGAAAATGCTCTTTACAAACCCCACCGATCCGAAAGCGACAGAAAATATTTTTGTGATGTACTGGAACAGTCTCGAATATAACGGCGGAATGGGATATGCATCGCGGTTGGGAAGCAGCAGCAATACAAGTAATGTGGGAATAAAACCGGCAATATTCCAAAGGCTGTGGGAACGGTATAACCCCGAAGATCCGGGCAAATCGGATGCTCGCTGGTGGTTCTGTTTCGATACCGTACAGTACAGGAGCACCGAGGGATATGATACCGGCGGTGAGGCAGGGTCGAATGCCAATGCCGTTAAATTCGGAAAATGCGTCCCGTGGGATCCTGCGGCTCCAAGCGGACCGAATGGCGTACTTGGCAATCTCGGCGCATTTATATACGAAGCCACTAATGTTTGTAATACGAATATGCCGATATACCGCTATGCCGATGTGATGACATTAAGAGCTGAAGCATTGGCTATGACCGGAAAATATAACGAAGCGCTGGAAATATTGCGGAAAGTGCGCTCACGTGTAGGGTATACGCCGGAAGAAGCGGACGATCCGACTAATTTCATGTCATATTATGACGGATTTGCCGATAAAGGTAAAAAACTGCAGGAGGTAATAGTCGATGAACGCCAATTGGAATTTCTGGCCGAAGGTAAACGTTGGTTCGACCTTTGCCGTGTCGGCAGAACTGTTTTTACAAAACCTTACTACGATGAAAGCGGCACAAAGCCATATAAAATACCGGACACAGGTTATTACGAATACCTGAAGCTAAAAATGAACAGCAGCACTTCTGGTTTTGTTAATTTTGAAGGCGACAATATGGGCCGTGTCTTTTTCCCGATAGTATCTGGCGCCTTTACGGCTAATTCACAACTAAGGGGCGACCAGAATCCTCCATATGATGAATAATATCAAAAACTATTAAACAGTAAAGCGATGAAAAAATATTATAACATACTTTTGTTCGTTTGTACGACTTTATGCACTACTACCGGCTGTACCTTATTCGGGTTGGATCTGCAGGAAGATTACAAATACGAACATTCCCAATATAATGCCGAATTAGGCATGAATGTATGGGAGTTTATCAATTCGCGTCCCGACCTGTTTTCCGGGTTGTTGGAGGCCATAGAATATGTAAAAGATGTCGAACCCGGCATCGAAGATATGTACCGGCAACAGGGTAATACTTATTTGTTGCCTACCAATACGGCTTTGACGGATATTCAGTCGAGTATCGTCACAGCTGCCCCGTCCAATAATCCACCGAATATTCTCCGTTACGGATCTTATTTTATGATTAACAAAGTCTATCGTGACGGGCAATGGATTTTGCCTTCCGGATGGGATCAGTATCCGAAGCGGCAGATAGCCGAATTGCTGAAATACCATGTTATCAAAGATATGGTAGGTTATGGTTACACGGCATCTACTCCTACATGGTACGATACGCATGCATCGGGCGACACCGCGAAAATAAACATTTACATGTATGACGGACGTGAAGCGTTCTTGTATATCAACAATTACACGGGGAATCCTGGTGTAACCGTTGCCGGAAGTACAACGGTCGTTCCGCTGTTGATGGTTGTCCCGCGTACGCATAACCTGATTGCGACCAACGGGCTTATACATGTGGTAGACCAATGGTTTTTACCGCCGAGACGCAATATTTTATTTTGAATTTTAATAACTTTAACAGACTGATGGTATGAATAAACATATTATTTTGATGTTTGCAGCAGCGATATTGGCAGCTTGCGAAAATGAACCGGTAACGATACTGACATTGAGCAAAGCCGGAGATTATTTTTATTTCGGCGAAAAGGTTCAGGTATGGACGGGCGTGGATGCGGATCTGCATCATGTGACATATGATTGGGAGTGTACGGGCGGACAGTTTGACGGCTTTCGTACGCAGCATCTTTTCGAGAATTTGTGGATAGCGCCTGATAAACCGGGCGAATACATCATAACCGTTACGGCACGGACAGGTACGGATTCAGATATACGACAGACTAAAATGAAAGTAACAGGCTATTTTGCTGAAGATTTTGATTACGGCAGCAAGAATCCTGCCGGATGGGCGAGTTCTAATACGACGTTAGCGTATGAAGATTTAAATGTAAACGGCACGGTAGACAAAGTGGTCAGGGTGCCGGCTACAAGTAATTCGAGTAATCCGCAATTGCGCAGGAGTATGACAGGCGTTCCGTTGACGCCGCCGTTTTCCGTCAGGACAAAAATGATGTATGCCGGATATAAAGCGGTGACGGGAACAAACGATGTGACGACGGCAAATTACGCTACCTACTTGAGCCTTACATTTGTACAACCGGCAACGAATCCGGAAAAACCGTATATCCGTGAAATACGCTGGGAATTTTGCCCTCCTGTCGAAAATACGAAGAAGAACTGGCGTTTACGTATGGAAAGTTACACGCCCGCAACCGGAAAATCTGCATGGGCGACGGCGAATGGAAATAATACGGCCAACCCTGCACCTTTTTTCGCCAACACTATAGACGGATGGAATGAATTATTCAATTTTACGGCAAATACATTTCATACGTTTTCTATGACGATCGACGCCGACTGGCGGTTTTCAGCATGCATAGACGGCATCGTTTTTGTGGATAAAAGCGATGCCCTGAAAAACTTTACAGCTGATAATTCTCTTATGCATCCGGATATGAAGGTGAATCAGTTCCAACTGAATGTACCGCGCAAAAGCGCGTCGTCGTCGCCAAACACCGAAATGGTATGGGTCGTTTCACGTGTAGATGTCAATGACAAAAACTCTGCTATCGGTGGTGACGTGAATAATATCGGTTTTGAGGAACTTAAATAAAAATATTTTTATGAAGCAACGGATTTTTATGCAAAACGGTTTTAAGAAAAACGTTTCTATACAAAACGATTCTATGCAAAGCGACGCAAAGCAAAACGGGAAAAAAATCGAAAAAGTAATCCGTTTTTTACTGTTGATTATCTTATCCTGTCCGTGTTTATCGGCACAAACGGCGGAACAGGCTGCTTACGACAAAAAAATTGAATGGTGGCGCGAGGCGCGGTTCGGTATGTTTATACATTGGGGGCCTTATTCGCTTTACGGTGGCGTTTATAATGGCTTCAACCAGCATCGCGGCGGAGCAGAATGGATTATGAACAGATGTAAAATTCCCGTAGCCGAATATCGCGCCAAAGCGAGTACGTTCAATCCGGTGAAATTTGATGCAGAGGCAATTGTATGCATGGCGAAGGAAGCAGGTATGAAATACATCGTCTTCACAACGAAACATCATGACGGTTTTGCCATGTTCAAGAGCCGTGCAAGCGAATTTAATATCGTTGATTATACGCCTTATAAGAAAGATATTGTTGCGTCTTTAGCCGATGCTTGTCGCCGTTATAATATGAAATTGGGATTCTATTATTCGCAATCGCAAGACTGGTGTAATGCCGGCGGGGCGACGGCACGCAAATTAATGTGGGAAGGATGGCCGAATCCCGATTCCGTCCGCATAAACAATTTTACGCAGGCGCATGGCGGCGCTTGGGACTGTCTGCAGTTAGACGCTACTTTCGAAGAATATTTCTATCGCGTTTCGTTGCCGCAGATAAAAGAATTGTTGACGAACTACGGCGACATAGCCGTTATTTGGTGGGATACGCCGATGTCTATTTCGGATACGCTGGCCGGCGAACTGAAAAAGGAACTTGACAAATATCCGCATGTCATCACGAACGACCGGTTGAAACGCCCGAACTTCCCCGGAGATTACAAAACGCCGGAAGGTTTGGTACCCAAAACCGAAGATATTGAAGGCGTAGACTGGGAAACATGCATGAATATCGGCAGTTCATGGGGATATAGAAGTTGGGATAAGAACTGGAAAACGCCGGAAACATTGATACGTAACCTCGTAACGATTGCGGCGCGTGGAGGCAACTATCTGTTGAATATAGGTCCTGACGCCGAAGGTGTCGTCCCCGTCGAAGCTGTCGCCCGCCTGCGTGATATGGGTCGATGGCTGAAAGTGAACGGCGAAGCGATATACGGGACAGAGCGAAGCCTTCTCTCACCGATATGGGGAGAATGTACACGTAAAAGCGGGAAAAAAAATACAATCCTCTATTTGTGTGTTTTCGACTGGCCGAAAGACGGCAAGCTTGTTTTTGAAGTTAACTGTAAGGTAAAAAAAGCAAGTATGTTGCACGATGGAAGTTCGCTGACAACACGTAAAACATCTCAAGGTATCGCAATAGACGTTCCTGCATCAGCGCCTGATAATATTGCGTCGGTGATTAAACTGGAATTAAACGAAAAACTGCCGTCCGTAGAAATTAAATCCAACACGGCAAAATATTTCGAAATAGCAGACGAGCGAAACTAATCGAATCGAAACGTCAATCCGGCAACAGGGGAACACTCAAATACCATAGATCAAAACTATGCGTTCTTTAGTGGTTCTCGTCTGGTTACCGTCAATCAAACGGTTATCATCGCTCATGAAATTTTCGAATTTCTCCGTAGAACTGTCAGGATAATACCATCCCTCATTTTGTTCATACAGTCTTTATTTTCCAACGGCGTTTAAATCCTGCTATTTTAATATTTATCATATTTGCGTTCAATGAATACCGATTTTACGGCTTCGAGATATCCGAAACCATTGAGCATGTCGGGCAGGAGATAGCTGCCTTCGACCCATTCGTTCCACGCGTTGACGGTGATCAGGGGCGGTTGTTCGGGATGGCTGTCGGCATATTGCTTTGCTATGGAAAGCAAGGTCTCAAAACTTTGCGGCGTATTGTGATAATGTACCACATCTTTCATGCCTTTTGACGGAAAACGGGGCGTATCATCCCAGCCTGTGGAAACACATGGGAATAACGGTATATTCAGGATAGAGTCCATCTGTGTACGTATTTTGATGGAATTAGATCCATAAACAACATAATCTTCTTTCGTACCGCCCATATTGTACATTGCAACGCTGTTGAAACCCATCGCTTTTACTCTGTCGGCAAACTGTTTTGCCGCTTCCTGCGACATCAATGCGCCTCCACCTTGATTCCACTGTATATGCAATCCCGGAAAACCGGCTTTCTTCACTTCGTCACGGAAGTAATCCAGAGCCTTACGTGTTTCTTCAACGCTTCCGCCGAAACTTTCCAGCAGTTTGTCGACGCTGAAAACAGAAAAGACCGGCTCACCATTGATCTTAAAATAATTAGGACGCTTGAAATATTGATCGATCACTCTGTCAACGATTATCTTATAGTTTTTCCAGTCCACTTTGGCATTCCACAGAATATCCGTGTTGTCCTTATATCGGTGCACATTCCAATAGTTATATTTCACGTCGTGATTTGCCCACATAATATAGAACTGCATCCTGTCATTGTTTGCAGCCTTGAGGAAACCGTCATTCAGGGCGCTTTCGAGGAAAGGCCCTCCTTCATACCAATACCAGTCGTACACAAATACGTTGACGCCATGATCGGTTGCAACGTCGATCCATTTTTCCACCACCGCCGGGTCGTTGTCCAGTTCATAGCCCCAGAGCGGTTGTCGCGGCTGATAATGCCCGTCAAAACGGGGATTGCCTTTTTTAATCACTTCCCATTCGCCAATCCCTTCCGGCCACAGTTTCTCATGCGCTAACGGATCGTCGTGACACGACGGCCATATATATGCCGCCACATAATACTTACTGTTTGCACCTTGTTTTTTCTGCTGCGACTGTGCTATGGATGCGCAACCAAGGATAATGGCTGCTGCTATAAACATCCGCATTTTAAATCCTGCATTTTTCATACCTGTCAATTTTAATTTGAAATTAGTTACTATTTGTTTTATTACGGTTTATTTAAATAGAATTCATATGTTCTCCACTTATATGCTGTTACGGACAAACACAGCGTATCATCATTGCTTAATCTTTTTACCTGCTGCATATACGTTTTTCCCGAATAATCCGGAACAGAAAAAATCGCATATACGGCTGACCGGAAATATAATTCTATCATAAAATATCAGTAAACGGTTGTTTATTTTACCATCACTGTTCATCAATTTATATAACAACGATACAAAAAATCCGGCGCTGTCGACATATTTTGCTTTTTCTATCTCCAACCCCACATTCCTGAAACGCTCTGCAAGTGTTTTTTTACGGTATCTCCTGTAATGTCCCACAGATTTGTCCATCGAAGAATACAGTATATTAAATGCCGGTACATATACTAAAATTTTTCCGCCCGGTTTCAGCTTTTTCGCCCATAACGTCATAGTTTCCATGTCGTTTTCTATATGCTCAAGCACATTAAGCGAATAGATATAATCCACCGAACCGTCTTCCGTATCTTCTACGGAATCGCTTACCGGAAGCCCCATTTTTTCGATTTGTTTACGTTGACTGTAATCCGGCTCTATACAATGAACGTTAAAGCCTTTTGAACGTATTTTCTGTGCAAATGTTCCGATACCGGCGCCTATATCCAATATTTTGCCTGAACAGGGAATATATCCGGTTACAAGTTTCTCGAGAAATGCATTGTATCGTTTAGCATTTGCCATTGTTTCCAGTGTTTCGGTTCCGGAATAGTGAAATTCTTTCATACAGTTTACTTTAGTGTACACTTTCTTTGGACAGAAATAACAAGTTTATTATGACGTTTCTTTTCCCTGCTGCAAAAGTAGCGTTTTTTTCTTTACCTCATAAACTTTTTTTCAAAAAATCTCTTTATATCAATGTACATCACATTTACATACCTGCCGTTTATATTCAGTTTTATCCATTTACGATACAGTTCACATTTAACCGGTTTTCATTTCATGCGTTTGGTAAACTCGCGCTTTTCATGTATTTTTGCAGACAATTTTTGAATATATAAATTGCCGGACATATAAAAATTATGGAATACAACTTTAAAGAAATTGAGGAAAAATGGCAGGCAAAATGGAATGCCGACAGGACGTACGAAGTAAAGGAAGACGACAGGAAGCCGAAACTCTATGTGTTGGATATGTTCCCCTATCCTTCGGGAGCCGGATTACATGTAGGGCATCCGCTTGGATATATTGCCTCCGATATTTATTCGCGCTTCAAACGCTTACAGGGATTCAACGTGTTGCATCCGATGGGTTACGATGCTTACGGATTGCCTGCCGAACAGTATGC
>JAITBC010000406.1 GCA_031283785.1 Tannerella sp.
ACCCGACTCAGTCTGGATAAAAATAATAAAACGTTGCACCCCGACCCGGGGAAAATCGTCGAATACCCCCCCCCCCCCCCCCCCGCGCAAAAAGCCGGATAAATATTTGCCAATCAAAAGAAATATCAACCCCCGACATATTATAAAATCTATGGTATGCCAATCAAAAAAAATATCAACCCCCGACATATTATAAAATGCCACTTGGGACTCGCAGAATTTTCATGTAATTTTGCACCGTTAAATTTAAAAAAAACGTATATACACAATGGAACTGTTGAAAATTATCTCCAAAAGACGCTCCGTAAGGCAATTCCTGCCTGATGACATAGAGCAGGAAAAAATTGACTGTATGCTGGAATGTGCACGATTAGCGCCCTCTGCCGTAAACGCTCAGCCATGGAAATTTATCCTTGTGAAATCTCCCGAAAAAAGAGCGCTGCTTCATCAGTGTTATAACAGAGACTGGTTTGCCGCAGCGCCGGTATACATCCTTGCTCTGGGAGATACGAACCTGTCATGGAAACGGAAACCCGACGGCAAAGACCATTGCGACATAGACCTTGCAATCGCTTTTGAACACCTCATACTGGCCGCCACGGAACAGGGGCTCGGCACGTGCTGGGTATGCAATTTCGATGCGGAACTGTGCGGCAAACTCTTCAACCTGCCGCCCGGTATAATCCCCCTTGCCATTACCCCGATAGGTTATCCGGCTCATGAACAGGAACCTGTCACGAACCGGAAAACCTTGCGGGAAATAACGGAAACCGTATGATTAAAGAACCGTTTTTGTCTGCAAATGGCGTGTGTGTGTATGCCGCGGGCGGGCGGCGGGGCATGCGGGCGGCGGGGCATGCGGGCGGCGGGGGCGGACGGTCTCTAATAAACGTCCTGTTCGTCATTCTCCATTTCTTTCTTCGTAATCCCGTGCAGGTCGATCGAGCGCCATGCATAGAAGATATAAGCAAGAACAAACGGTATGAGAAATGAGACATAAGTCATGACCTTCAGTGTGAAAAGGCTGGAACAGCTGTTCGATATCGTAAGCGAACTGCGGCTGATATCCGTCAGCGAAGGATAATATGCCGTATTGTTCCATCCGGCGCAGAGCAGCAGCGCCAGCACCGTCAATACCGTCCCCGTCCCGGCAAACCATATACCTTTCGTATTATTTCTGCGGATAATCGGGCAGGCTATCCCGAAGAGTACAAGCACAACTCCCACGAGAAAGACTGTCGCGACGGCCGGCATCTGCATGAAATTATTAAGATATTTGTATTTCTCCATAAACACTTCTCCCGTAGCCGGATTGACAGCAAAGCCTTCGACAAGAAGCTGGCGGACAAGGAATGTAAGGAAAAACACGAGAAACAGGGCGGCTTCAAGCGGCAAGCGTTTACGGCAGCGTTCTCCGACTGTTTCATCATCGATATTATTGATGAAATACAGTATTGCCAGGACGCGCGACAGGAAGAAGACGCCCAGGCCAAGACATACGTTCCATACCACAAGCGCCGCCTCCAGACCGTGCAGCGGATTTGCCCATACGGAAATTACCGGCATGCCGATATGTGTAAGTTGCGCCTTGTCGACGACGAACTCCGCCCCGTTGAAAAACGTTCCGACCGCCGTTCCTATCAATACCGGACCGAGTATGCCGTTGAGTATCAGAAATACCTGATACGTCTTTTTACCCAGCAGATTGCCTTTCTTCGACTGGAACTCATACGACACGGCCTGAAGAACAAAACATAGCAGTATCAGCAGCCATACCCAGTATGCGCCGCCGAAACTTGTCGAGTAAAACAGCGGAAAGGATGCAAAAAACGCGCCGCCGAAAGTCACCAGCGTGGTAAACGTAAATTCCCATTTCCTTCCGGTAGAATTAACGAGCATTTTCTGCTCGTCTGCAGTCTTTCCCAATAAGAAAAGAAGCGACTGGCCTCCCTGTACAAAAAGCAACAGCACGAGAAGCCCTCCAAGCAGTGATATTAAAAACCACCAGTAATGCTGCAAAAATATATAATCGTTCATATCGTTAGCGTATTTAGTATGTTCTTATTTTATTTATTCTCATCAACAGCAGGATCCGGACCTTTCCTGATCGCTTTGACCATAATCCGTATTTCCGCCACGAGCATGACGGCAAAAAGAATCAGGAACAGGAAGAATGTAAGTACAACCGAGGCTGTCGGCAATTTGGATATCGCCGCCGTAACCGGCAGTATATCCTGAATAGCCCACGGCTGACGCCCGACCTCCGCGACCGCCCATCCTGCCTGCCCGGCAATATAGGCAAGCGGAACCGACCACAGCGCGACTGTGTGTAGCCAGCGTTTATCCAGCAGCCTCTCTTTCCAGCCCAGCCAGCATATCACAATAAACAGCAGGATGAAATAAGCGCCCAGAATCACCATCACATGAAACGAATAAAACGTCAACTGTACCGGAGGGACAAGGTCTTTCGGCTGATTGATATAACCGTATCCGAAATATTTAAAATTCTTATCCATGGCCGTCCGTGCAATACCGGCAGCCTCAGCGTTCCCGTCCTTCACGGCGGCGCGATAGTCCGACAATGCCTTTATGGCGGCTTTCCCGCGTTCGATCTTTTCGTCGGTCGACAGGGCGGCTGCGCCCCCGCCGCCGGCCGTCCGGTAGCCGCCTTTCAGCAGGTCGTTAATACCGGGCACATAGGCGTTCGCATCGCCGGTAGCAAGCCATGATAACATTTTTGGAAATGTGATCCTGAAATAAAAAGCATCGTCGTTATCCGTCACATTTTCAACACCGGGCCTGAGGATACCGAAGCCGACAAGCGGCGCTCCCTCGCTGCCATTGTAAAGCCCTTCCATTGCCGCAAGTTTCATCGGCTGATGTTTTGCCACATTTTTCGATGAACTGTCGCCCGTAACGAAGAGCAGCAATGCGGAAACAAGCCCCGTCGCAGCGCCGATCTTCATGCTTGACAGGGCAAACTTCCGATGCCTCTCCCTGAGCAGAAACCAGGCGCTGACGCCCGTCACAAACGAACCTCCCAGCATCAGTCCCGACAAAACAGTGTGGAAGAACTTGTTGATGGCCACAGGCGACGTTGCCACAGCCCAGAAATCATACATCTCATTACGCACCGTGTCGGGATTGAATTTCATGCCGACAGGATACTGCATCCAGGCATTCGCCACAAGTATCCACAAAGCGGAAATCGCAGTACCGGCAAACGTCAGCCACGTGGAGGTCAGATGCATGCCGCGACTCACTTTGTTCCATCCGAAAAACATAACCGCGATAAACGTCGCTTCCATGAAAAACGCAACGATACCTTCGATCGCAAGCGGCGCTCCGAAGATATCGCCGACAAACCAACTGTAGTTCGACCAATTGGTCCCAAACTCAAACTCCAGAATTAATCCGGTTGCAACACCAACCGCAAAGTTTATCCCGAACAGCTTCATCCAGAACTTTGCCGTCTCCTTCCAAAACACATTCCCCGTCCTGTAATAGATCGTTTCCATTACCGACATGATCAATCCAAGTCCCAACGTCAGCGGGACAAACAGCCAATGATAAACAGCCGTCATGGCAAATTGCGCACGCGACCAGTCTACTAAAGAAGAATCCAAATTTTCAATCATAATTGTTACTATTTAATTAAGGATTTAACGCTCTATTCACCAACTCTTCCGAAACATAGTCCTCTCTCTCCGACATCGAATCGAACTGATTCAGATACCGGGGGAAAAAAAATATCTTAAGAACACAAAACATTATAAACAGCTTTATCAGTATCAAAGCCCAAAGGGTACGGCCTACGTCCATCGACTTGAATCCCTCAAGATAAAAACGAATGATACGAACCGGTAAAATTTTTGTTTTCATGCGCACGTCATAAATTATGGTTATACAAGGTTATTTCTGTTCTCAAAGCAATGTTACAATACATAACAGTGTTTAAGAGAGAGCAAATGTATGCAATCTTTTTCCTAAAAAAAAATGTTCCCGTATTTTTTTCAGAAAAAACACCGTAATGCCCGTCCCGTCCATAAAGCTGTCGACAGGGAAAATACCTCAGGGTTTCCAGACGCGTGAAACGGGAAGAGTTTTTTTTTGCACAGGAATGACGGATTTTTTTTAAAAAAGAAAAGACTCCTGAAGTATTATGCTTCGGGAATCTTTTCTCCAGCGTCCGTTGTCGCGTGCCGGCAACGGCTTCGTGCGTGCTGTTTTTACCGTCTCAACGGATCACGATCTTATGCACCGCCGAACCGTCGTTCAGTGTGACCACATAAAGACCTCTTTCCAGCGTGATTCTACGCACACCTTCGCCGACGTCCGTTTTCTGTTGCAGGACGCCCGCCATGTTATATATACTTACGACGTCGTCCTTGCCGGAGTTTATATACAACGTATTCCGGTATGTCCATATGCGTTGCGAACCTTCCGGCAGCAGCACGCCGTTCGACACGTCGGACGCCTCCGGGCCTATATATACCGTCCACGGCTCTACTGTCCGGTATATCGTATACCGCCACGTGTTGTCGCCCGCCGGTTCTGCCGTCCTGTCCAGATCAACGGTCCGACCGGAGTAGAATCCCGTCGCTTTCACTTTCAGGGGAGACCCTGTGAAGGTCGCCGTGAACTCAAAATTCTCATAACCTCTGACATAATGACGGCGGGCTTCCGGAACGGTCGTCACGCCTTCTACCGACGGGAGGTCTACGTGACGCCGTATCTCCGGCATCTCGATTTCCGTCACGCACAGGCGTACTTTCCCCGCCTCCGAGAAGTCCAGAGCGAAATAGCTGTCACCGTAGCGCTGCGTCTTCAATACCAGATTCTTCACATATTCCCTGCTCACGCCCACGGTATCGCCGTACGTCATAAATTCGTAACATCCCTCTTCCAGCGTTTCCATTTCCGTCAATACCTCCAGCGCCACTTTGCCGTCCGTGAAGAATACCATGTCTTCAACGGCTATCATGTCCATCATTGTTGTATCGACCATCCGGCCTCCCACATTCAGCCGGCGCCGGCCGACCGAGACGCGCAGCACGGCGTCTTTCTCCATCTGGAGGTTATGTATCGTCAATATTCCCTGGCTGTGCGGCGTCCGGCAGTCGCCTTCCATCAGCGAAGCATAGCCGGGAGCAAGTATGCCGTCGGCCTTCACGAATACGTTCTCATGGATATTACCGTAGCCGCCGACGACGGTCGTCGGTATCACTATCAGGGAATTTTCTCCCGGCAGGCTCAG
>JAITBC010000157.1 GCA_031283785.1 Tannerella sp.
GCTTGGGGCTATGGCAATCGCCCGCTATAACAATAAAGGATATATCGTCGTTGCGGGAACCGACAAATATTTATATGCCTACGACGTCGACGGCGGTCGCCACTGGAAGTCCGACGTGCAGTATCATACAAACTCTTACGGAACAATCCTCGGCATAGCCGATTTCAATAACGACGGTATTCCGGAAGTATATACCGGTAATCAGGTCTTCTCTTTGACGAACGGCAAAAAGTTGTGCGACGGAGGTACGTCCAAACATTCCGGCATACTCGCCCAAGGTGCGGGACATTTGTCTGCCGTGGCCGATATGGACGGCGACGGGACGCTGGAAATCATCGCCGGGAGGAATATCTATAAGGTTAATATTGCGAATCATAACGGTACAGCCGGTAATTCGATTGATACTATACCGGGATGGCAATTTTCGGGAGAAGGCAATTCAACCGAAGATGGTGTAACACAGGTTGTCGACATTGATAATGACGGGAAGATGGAAGTCGTCGTATACTCCGTGAAAGAAAATTGGATTGTCCTTTATGTATGGAAACCTCTCCCCGACGGTCATTCATACAATTTGGGTTTTATAAGGCTGTCACAAACAATGCTGCCACACGGCATACCTGTAATAGGAAATATTGATAATGACATTTATCCGGAAATCATATATGTCGGGAATTTTGGAGGAGTCTATATGATGACAGCTAAGTATGACCCTTCCGGAAGTGTCGGGAATAAACTTGCATTCGGTTGGGTTTTGTCTCTTATGAACGATTCGGGTTGTACCGGAATTGCGCTTTTTGATTTTAACCGGGACGGGCGGAATGAGATTGTTTACCGGAACAGGGCGCAATTAAAAATCCTTGGGTACGGTAGCGACACGACTCCGATAGAATATGCTTACTTCGATAAAGTACAATCCGGCGTTTTAATAGAGTCTCCGGTGATTGCCGA
Source organism: Tannerella sp. (assembly GCA_031283785.1). The sequence goes on from JAITBC010000157.1 coordinate 952, forward strand.
TGTGGATGACGACGGACAGGCGGAGATTGTTGTAACCGGTTGGGACGGAAAAATTAATAGCGTAGATGGAAGATATGCCACAGCTCAAAACGGTTATCTTCGCGTATTTAAAACAGGCGGTTCGCCATGGGCGCCGGCACGGACGGTCTGGAATCAATATGGTTATAATGCAAACTGTGTAAATAAAGATCTGACAATCCCCCAATACATGCTGGAGCCGGCGGCAATGTTCCCCGGTTCCGACGGAGTATCAGGTACATCCGATGATGTAAAGCCATATAACGCATACAGGCTTCAGCAGGGGATGTTGAACGGTTATGGGGTGCCTGTTTGGCCTGCTCCCGATGCAATCCCCGAACAAACGGTAAATACTTACGTATCGAATGACACTGTAAGCATAACGGTAGAGATATCGAACATGGGAGATGTGGCGATCGGGCCTCCGGTTTATGTGACGATTTATAAAGACTTTGTTTCCGACGCCGCCATCATAGCGACAGACAGCTTAAACGAGCTTATTCGTCCGGGAGAGACAGGATATGTAACGGTTGTTATTCCGGATATAAACCTGTATCTGCCGTTTTTTAATATCATTGCCCGCATTAACGATAATAACGGACGGTTCCCTTACCAACCGGAATGTGATACGGGCGGCAGTGAACTGACGATTCGTAATCCGGTTTTCCACCGGTTGATGAAAAAGGATGCAATGCTCGATTCCGTGCAAAATAACGGTTATTATTCCAATCCGGTATCGGTGTTGTTTAATGAAAGTATAAAATATGAAATAACGGCCATCAATGCAAGCAGTAATGCAGGAAAGGTGGTTGTTGTTGATACTCTGCCGGCATATCTGAACTATGTCACGGGGACGGCATGGCCAACCGTCGGTTTTGTCAATTCCCGGATAATGGGAATGCCTGCCCGGGATGTGTTAAAATGGACGCTGACAAATGTAGCCTCCATGGATACATGCAGATTTAGATACGAAGCTACGCCCGACAACGGTGTTTGCGTCTCACAGCCGCTGTTTATAAACCGGGCCTGGATTACATTGAGCGATAAGCTTATCGTGGAGACGGGGAACAGCACTTATCATCAGGGGGCAGGTGCCGGCGTTGTTACATTTTCAACCGCATATGGCGGCAGCATATACAATGCCGAACCGCAGGTTCTTGATTATAAAACATCTGCTCGTGGAGGCGTGCTTGTCGTCCCCAATGAAGGATATGTCTTTTCGGGCTGGAGCCATGGCGACTATATTTCGCTTCGCGGTGAGCAGATACAGGCACGGAAAGGAATCATGCACTATGATACGCTGACGGTTTTCGGCAAAGTCGAGTTTACGGCTAATTTTGAACCGGATGAGTATCCTGTTTATTATTACCTGAATGGCGGCGAAAATGCTGATAACAACCCATCTGTATACACTGTAGAATCCGGAGCTATTACACTCGAAGCGCCCCGTAAGGTGGGAGATGTATTCGTCGGATGGACAGGGTCGAACGGTGAAAAGCCGCAAGAAACGGTGACAATACCCAAAGGTTCAACAGGCGAACTTGAATTTTATGCAAATTTCCTGTATAGTGGGCGGGAGGATGTTTCCCGTAAAGAAATCCGTAGAGACAAAATCTGGTCGGCCGGAGACGAATTATGTGTCCGTACAGCCGGGACCGGCAGTATAGTCCGCATTTACAAGATGAACGGCATTCTGTACAAGCAGTGCACGATCATTGTCAACGGCGTAACAAAGATCAAACTTGAGCAGGGTATCTACATCGTCACACTGAACAACAGTGCAGGGCGGAGCATAATCATACAATAATGTCGACTGAGGAAAAGTCGTGTAGCCAGGACCGTTTATTTTGCCATATAAACGGAATCCGTAAAGTGAAAATTTTTCGGGTAAATCTTTCGTTATTTTCGGTTATTCGTTTGGATTCTGTAATGATGTTTGCAATTGATTTACAAAGTCAACATTATTTTCACAGGCAAACCGTATTTTTTGCGGTATACTTTGGTTTGGAAGCGAAAAAACAATTCGATTCCAACCTTGTTTAAAGGGAAGGGCATTTGTTGATTCGCATGTTGTACCGTTCAATAATACCCTGATATCGTCATGCGGGACAATGATATTCAGTTTCGGGATATCGGGTTCGATCAAAAGATTGTCCAGCGGGCGTGGACAGTAAATCCACAAGGTGTATTCCTTGCGGCTGTTACGGTTTTGGACGAACAGGTTGTTCATATCTGTGTAACCATGCACGTCAATCAGCGATTCTGAGAGAGTTTTTCCGTAAACGGGTATTCCTGTGCCGGCGATGAGTTTCTCTATCGTACGGTATCCTTTTTCCGTTCCGGCAAAGTTGTCGAGCGTGCTGACATAGAATGTATTGTAGCCAGTGGCATATTTCACAAACATGACATCCGGCCCTTTCGCTTCGTACTCGCTACGTAGAACGGCGGCTGTTTTCAGTTCTTCCGGCCGTTTGTTCCACGCACGCCAGTCAGTGTTACACGCATACAGCAAGACCTCGCCTTCCGTCACAAAATGGCCTGTCATTCCATAAGTTGAAGCATCGTGGTTTTGTATTTCACAAAAATAAAAGTCGGAATTGACCATATTGGCCATCCACGATTTTCGGACAGGGATAAAAGATGATGCCGCTCGTTTCTCCAGAATCAATGTGTCGGGCATCCATTCGCGATACGTTTCGAGTGTCGAAGGATCAGGCGACCAGAGCCAGACGTCAGCGCCTCTGCGTAAGTAGCTTTTTATTGAGACGGTTTCTTTTTCCGTCAACGGGTTGTTGCCGTCAATTAATAGTAGAGCGCTTTTCGCTTCTTTGATTTTGCTGTAGAAAACGATACCATGGCTTTGCATCAGTTGTTTCAGCGGGCTTGTTTCTTTGCCGACGAAAAGGATTTCGTTGTATTTTTTTTTCGGAGGATGATTTGGATATTCTTTTTTATCGGGCATTTCCGACCATTCCGTCCACGCCGGACTATCTCCTGCGTTAGCGGCTTTGATAGCGTCGAACATCGGCCACGTACGGTACAACGGGAGCGACGGGTCATAACCGGGATTGAAGGTAGAACTGTACGGCCCCATTCTTTCGGGCTGTATGCCGGGCGTATTTTCCTGGTATGCTGCGAAATGAATACCATCATGCAATGTCGGGGGGGCGGTCAGGTCTCTTTTCCCGAACGGAAGCGGGTGCAATGCATACCATGCGATATTGAATACGGATACATATGATGCGCCGTTTGTACGTTGCTGGGCAATCAGGTCATAACACTCGCGGGCCAACCCTTCCATTCTGCCGTGTTGAGATTCGTATGCACGTTCGCCATTATAGCGTGCAACCTGTTCCGGCGTTCCGTAGTAAGCCATGCTGTGTTCGCCGATTCCCCATGGTTTTCCTGTTTCTATCCAGCGTTTCATAGAGTTTTTGTCGCCATAATGTCCCATAGTTACAGGTAGGATACCATCGCCGTCGTCTTCACCGTCTGCCGTTACCCATGGACGTGTCGGGTCATTTGTCCGCACGATTTCGAGCCAGTCGGCCCACGCCTGTTGTTGCAGAGGCAACCATTCTGGCCGGTTAAATACATGGAGGATAACCGGTTTATTTTCATTGCTGATACTCCAGCCGAAGATAGACGGGTGATTACGATCTCGCAGTACCATCCGTCGCAGATGCATTTTAGAATTTTCCCAAAAGAGCGGAGAGTCTAATTTCGGTCCCCCGTCGCTTGCCCAGTTAGCCGTTTCGGCAAGAACGCAGATCCCCATTTCATCGGCTACATCCATATAAAAACGAGGGTAAACCTGCGCATGAAAACGCACGGCATTAGCGTTGGCATCTTTCAGCGCGGTGAACCATGCCCATGCATATCTGCGGGTCATTTGGGGGATCCCCATAAAATGCCAGGAATCGCCTTTCAATTGAACGACTTCGCCGTTCAGCAGCAGTTGAGTACCCCGAAGTGTCCATTCACGCCAGCCGAACCGTTCGTATTTGACGTCAGAAATGTTTTTTCCCGATCCGAGTCTCAACGTTAAGCCGTATAAATCAGGGTGTTGGGGCATCCAGTAACTTAATTTGCCGTCGACGGCTATACGAATGGTTGTACGGGTGACGCCGGGCGCAAGCTTCAGTCTTTGGGGCGGGATGTGGAGCGATACATTGGCGGCGAGTTCCCAGTTGGGGACGGATGCGGATAAAATGTCTGTACCAGCGAGGTTTATCCACTCCCGGATATCTCCGGATAACGTTTGTTCTTCCGTTTGTTCCGTCATGTTTTCCAACTGTATTTCCATTTCCAGCATACCTTCCGATACCAGCGGTTTGACATAGACGTCGCAGATATTGATTTTTGGTAAGGCCAGCAAATATACATCCTGCCAGATGCCATTCACGAGATATCCCCACATTGAGCCGGCGGGGATAATGCGCCGTCCCAGCGTGGAACGGTCTTCGAAAAGCGTCTGGCTTCGTACGCCGACTCTTATTTCCGCCGTTTTCCCGGCTTTTATCGCAGAGGTGATATCGACCTCAAAAGGAAGGAACAAATCAAAATTTTCAGCCATTTTCTGATCATTCACATATACCTCCGCAAATCCGGCGATAGCTTCGAAATGCAGGAGAATCTTTTTATCGTGCCATTCGGCAGGGATGTTTATCGTCCTTTTTAGCCAGGCCATTTTTACCTGCTCCCATGCTTCGGGATATGATGGGTAATTACGGTGGTCAGGCCCTTCAAGATTGCGATTTGCAAAAGCATTGACATTCCATGGCGAAGGAATCTTAATTTTCGTTTTATCCCAGTCCGAAGCAACAGGACTGGGCAGTTCCGGAGTCGGGCTTTTCCCTTGTTGATAATCGGCAGGAAGCGGCATAGCCTGGAAATCCCATTGCCCATTGAGGCAGATTTCTTCCCTGACGGTTCGTTCTATCTTACCGAGATAACCCTCCGAAGGTGCAAAAACCTGGTTGAAAAACAATTTTCCCGTGTCCGTATCCGCGTGCATCTTTATGTTTATTGCGGAAGACAGAAAAATAAATAAGATCAAAAGAATGTTGATACGTTTCATTGTCAAAGATTTTTATTGATGATGCGCACAAAGATATTCCCACATGCTTAAAAAAACGCTTAAAAAATACTTAATACAGAAGAATATGCGGGAAAAAGCGAAAAAAATAAATTTGGCGGAAGATTATTTCACAATTTCGTCAAAAGTCAGTTCCGGCTCGATGTTTAAGATTTTCAAATGTTCTTCTGTATATTTATTATAACATTGCAAGGCTTGCTTCTTTTTACCCAGTTTGTAGAGGATGCCGCATTTTAGTTTGATGGCGGATTCATCCAGACTGTCCTGTATCAGGATGATTTCCGAGATATTCAATATCAGCAGCAAATTGGTTTTTACATCCGGATGTTCCGCCAGGCTCAGCAAAAATTCGATAATAGTATTTGAATATGCAGTTTTATAGTTGTCCAGCCATTCGAGTTCATATGACGGAAGTAATTTTCCTTTTTTCGCAATACGCAAAGTTATCCGGAGTAACTCTATGTCTAATATCGTATTTTTTCTGATAAGTTCGATATTTTCCATAACCGTTTCGTAATCGCAATAGATCGTTCCTGCGTCATGTGATAATATCCAAAAATCGTTTATTTTAGATAGCCTGATATTGCCCATTATATTCAGTATCGGGCGTAACTTATTGAAGTAGACATTACGGTTGTTACGGGCGTTTTCGATATCTTTATCAGGCCAGAGGATTTTTTGTAATTCGTTGGAGGTGATGCCTTTACCATCTCTTGTTTTAAGGTACAGGAGGATAAACATCTGGCTGATGGTGGGCGTGAACAAATGCGAAATATTTACCCCTTTTGAATCCAGGACATCAAACATGTCCAGCATATAAACGGCGGGATAATGTGTCGTCATGTTTTCTTCCTCTTTTGCCTTTTTGTTCGGTTTGATATCCGGTTTGATATCCGGTTTATTATCCGGTTTGATGTCCGGTTTATTATTCGGTTTGATATTAGGTTTGATGTCCGGTTTATTGTTATCCGGTTTGATGGCTTTCAGTGCGGAATGGATATGCATCATTTTTTTTATCCGTTTCACTGCCAGATATGCCGGTATTCCGGTGACAGCAAAAAGTAATATATATAATAATGTATATAAAATGTTGGTCGTTTTGTTTTCCGTCTGTAATATATCCGTCATGCTTAGGGGTGGATAAGAGATGGAGTAGATATCAATTTTACTGTTATCTCCTGCCATGTATGAGGTGACGGCAAAGAGCGTCGAGCTGTCTGAGGGAATGAACAGGTCACAATAAGATTCCACATCATTGAACAGGAATGGAATAGGATTTCCCAGCCTGCGGAATCCGGGTTCTTGCAGACTGTATTCATGCAGGAACATTTGCGTTTCGTAAACGTTGTTAGGGTAGGATAACGTGTAAAAGGTTCGGTTTGCCTTGTTTACAACAAGCGAATTGCTGTTCGTGAAATGTTTGTCGACGCGCGGGATTTCCCATATCTTCCGGACATTCTGCGTATAAGGATTGACGGCATACAGATCGTAATAATTATGCGGCGATTCGTATTGTTTTCCCGAAGCGTTGCCGTATCCGCCGAAGCATAGCAGGAGCGAATCGCGCCAAATGCCCATGGCCGCAAGGTAGCGAGGGTGTATAACGTCTGATAAATCAATGCTTTGCCATTGATGCTCCGTCTCCGAAAAGGATTGTAAAAGCGCCGAATATTTATGGAAACCGTACCCTCCAAACGTATATACGGTACTGTTTTTTTCATCAAAATGTTTGTTGTGGTGCATGAAACGACGTGTAGAATAGGTATCATCTTCATTATCCCATTTCTGTATGGCAAAATTAAATTCTCCCAGACGGTTTTTTGTAAAATCATATATTATTAATCGATCATTAGTCCCGTCATATAATAATTGATTGATGTCTACATTGAAGGGGGTTCCATGGCCGGATTTTATTTCATGAGTCAGATCCTTTTCCGCATCATAAATATTAATCAGGTTGTTTTTTGCAATGAAGATCCTTTTATTTTCCCTGTCAAAAGAGATCTGGGGATATTTGCCCGCAATAGTGACGGTCGCCCGTTTTTTCCATTCCGTACGGCGGTCAATTTCCCAGACCGCATTTGTCGTGACGGCTTTTGCCGATTTACATTCGTCGAAGACGCAATTATCGCCATGCCTGTTTAATTTCCAGTGTCGTACCGGTCGGTTCTTATAGTCGAATATCCTCACGTCCTTTAAAATAAACGGTGCGACATCTGTTGTTGAAAAATTGATGTCGTTATTTCGTCCAAAACATATCATGAATTTTTTCAGGAGACAGATATCATGATCTATTGATTTCTGTTGTCCGTTAAGGGAGATTCTTATTTTATTGTTTTCGATATCGACTGTCAGTTCTGCTTTTATCCATTCTCCGTTTGCGCTTTCCCGTATTTCGGAAGTCGGAAAATTCGTCAGTGTAGTATTTCCGGATACAAGCATCAGACTTGGAGAGTCAATATTGGAAATCAAGTCGATATTTGTATTCTGATTGCATATAATCCTGAATATATAACCGTAAGTATCGTGTTCCGGTCTGATCTTAAAATCAAATGACAGGGTAAAGCCGTCCGGGAATGAAAACGGTTTTTCCGGCGTTAAATCCAACCCCGTCCTGCTGTCTTTATCTACTAAAAAAGAATGGAAATAAAGTCCTTCATCTTTTTTATCTTCCGTGTTATCAGCACATACAAAAGATAATTGGATGAATGTGATTAACAATAATACGACTTCTTTAAGTCTTTTATTTACTATTTCCGGTATCAATGGTTTATATTTTTGATTTGCAGCACAAACGTACATAAAAAATTCCGGTTTTACAAATCGGATAATGTTAAAAATAAATTTTTGTATGAAAAGGCTGATTTGTAGCGATAGATAGTTGTATTTCGACCGGTTTGTCGGCGCTTAATAAAACGCTTAATAAAACACTTAATAAAACACTTAAAATAGCGCAGAATAAAAAAAAATCGATTTATTTTCCATATTACGAAAATTTTAAGCGAAATTTTAATAGGCAAATCTTTTATTTGCAGAAATTTTTAAAGTTGTCATTAGCACTATGAGAAAGTTTCATTTTAGAGCGTACGTTTTTTTGATAGTTCCGATTACATGTTTATGGAGTTGCTGTGAAAGGGCAGGGGAGGCGAAAACGCCGGTAGATTACGTGAATCCATATATGGGAAACATCAGCCATATTCTTGTACCTACTTATCCGACCGTTCACCTGCCGTATGGTATGCTGCGGGTTTATCCCGAACGGAGCGACTATACGTCGGACCTCATTCGCGGCTTGCCTGTGATCGTTACCAGTCATCGCGGGAGTTCGGCCTTTAATATCAGTCCCGTCTCCGGTACGCAGGATTTGTCGCCTGTGATGAGTTATGCTTATGATCAGGAAGAAATTACGCCATACAGTTATAAAGTGTTTCTGGATGAACAGCAGGTAGACGTGCGCTATGCGCCTTCACGCCGAGCGGGTATCTATGAGATTACATTCGAAAAAGAGGGTGGACCAAATTTGTTGATATTGAATACGCGCAGCGGGGGAATCAATATCACGGAAAAGGGTGTGACGGGATACCAGCGAATTTCGGGGATGAAAGGCGGTATGATGAACGTTTATGTTTTTTTCGAGACGAAAGAAAAACCCTTGTCCGCAGGCATTTTGTCCTCAGAAAAACAGGACGGGAACGACCGTGCCGGGCGGCAAAGTTTTATTATCGACGATAACAGGAAAAGTGTGGAAGGGCGGAATCGGGCGGTAGTGCTCGACTTCGGAACGGAGAAAACGATACACCTGCGTTACGGCGTTTCGTTTATTGATGAAATACAGGCGGAAGCAAACCTGCGCAACGAAATAGACACATACGATTACCGGGATGTTGCCCGTACAGGACGCGATATCTGGAACAAAACGCTGGGTAAGATTCGTGTGGCGGGCGGCACGGACGATGAAAAATCCGTGTTCTATACATCTCTATACCGTACTTGCGAGCGCATGATAAATATTTCGGAGGACGGACGTTACTATGACGCCTTTGCGGGTGGAAAAGTCAGGGAAGACGGTGGAACGTCCTTCTATACGGACGACTGGATTTGGGATACATACCGCGCCGTACATCCGTTGCGGATATTAATTGAGCCGGAAAAAGAACGCGATATGATTTGTTCATATATCCGTATGGCTCAGGCCTCACAGGAAGGCTGGATGCCGACATTCCCCGAAGTGACGGGCGACAGTCACCGTATGAACGGAAACCATGCGGTGGCAGTTGTTTGGGATGCTTATGCCAAGGGATTGCGAGGGTTCGATCTGAACGAAGCATATCAGGCTTGCAAAAAGGCGATTACGGAATCTACGCTGATCCCATGGGTGCGTGCACAGGGCGGTGTGCTGGATGATTTCTACAGGGAGAAAGGTTATTTCCCGGCATTGAAACCGGAGGAAACGGAAACGGTGGAGGACGTCAACTCTTTTGAAAAACGTCAACCCGTAGCTGTGACCACAGGAACATCGTTCGACCATTGGTGTTTGTCGCAGATCGCAAAAGAACTCGGACTGGAGGATGATTATCGCTATTTCCTGCATGCTTCGTATAATTATCGCAATCTTTATAACGGAGCGACAGGGTTTCTCCATCCCAAAGATCATGACGGGAATTTTATAGAACCGTTCGATTATCGTTTCTCCGGCGGAGCGGGACTGCGGGATTATTACGATGAAAACAACGGATGGACATATCGCTGGGACGTACCGCATAATCCGGCCGACTTAATACGCTTGATGGGATCTGCCGAAAATTTCGTCCGGAATCTGAACAACACGTTCCGTGAGCCAATGGGTATGGGTAAATCTGCATTCTATAACAAAATACCCGACCAAACGGGGAATGTAGGACAATATTCGATGGCAAACGAGCCTTCCATGCACATACCTTACTTATATAATTATGCAGGACAGCCGTGGATGACGCAGAAGCGTGTCCGTCAGTTACTCGACATGTGGTTTCGTAACGACCTGATGGGTGTGCCGGGCGATGAAGACGGCGGTGGTTTGTCGGCCTTTGTCGTATTTTCGGCGATGGGTTTTTATCCGGTTACGCCGGGAATGGCCGCTTACAATATCGGCAGTCCGCTGTTCCGTAAAATTAATATTGATTTGGGTGGCGGTAAACATTTCGGTATAGAAGCTGTCGGTTGTTCGCCTGAAAATAAGTATGTGCAAAGCGCTACCCTGAATGGAAAACCGTGGAATAAACCGTGGTTCGGTCACGATGACATCAGGAATGGAGGCACGTTAGTCCTGATTATGGGAAATCGCCCCAACTACACATGGGGCGCTAAGATTGAAGACGTTCCGCCTTCGGCAGAACGAATTGACTGAATAAATCTTTTAGATATGCAGGAATAATATTTCGTTTTATAATTTAATGATGAAGAAGTGTTTTAAATATATGACAGCTTGTGCTTTTATGAATTTTCAGACCGG
>JAITBC010000180.1 GCA_031283785.1 Tannerella sp.
CAGATGTTGATTTAAAAAAAATGTATAACTTTGTATTCAAATAAAAAGTAATAAGAATATGATAATAGCGAATCCGATATACGACAGAGTATTCAAACATCTGATGGAGGACATAGATACGGCAAAATTTATAATCGGCACACTGCTTGATCAGCCCGTCATGTCCATAGACGCCAAATCACAGGAGTTAAGTTATTATACATCAGAAGAAAAAGAGGCAAATCATGCGCCTCTGCTGCGTCTTATGCGTCTTGATTTTGTCGCAACCGTCAAAACGGAATCGGGAGAGTATAAAAAAGCGCTTATAGAGATGCAGAAAGCATTTGCAAATGTAGATGTTATGAGGTTTCGGAACTATCTTGCCGAAGAGTATAAACGTGAAGATACTTTTAACGACAAACGGGAAATCTTGCCGGTAATTACTATTTATATCATAGGAGATGCATTTCCCGATATTGAAACTGCCTGTGTCAGAGTAAACAGAAAATACTATGATGCAATACATCAAAAAGTCATCGGTAAACGCAATTATTTTATAGAACTGTTGACGCATGACTGTGTTATGGTACAGACGCCCAAAATAGAAAGCGAAAGATATGAAACTGAACTGGACAAACTGCTGAGCGTGTTTGAACAAAAGCATTTTATCGGTACGTCTGAAATATATAAGGACTATAAACATGTCATTGATGACGAAAATATTCGCCGTATTATAGACATATTACACTATTGTGCAAGCGATGTTGAAGAACGCAAAAAGATAGAAGCGGAACATGAAGCATGGAGAGTGTATTATGCATTGCAAAAAGAAAATTTGCTGAAAATAGGTGAACAAACTAAAATTCTTGCCGAAAAAGATAATGTTATTGTCGAAAAAGATAATGTTATTGCCGAAAAAAATAATGTTATTGTCGAAAAAAATAATGTTATTGCCGAAAAAGATACAGCTCTTATCCGCGAACAGGAAGAAAAGAAGCGTATTATTGCCGAAAAAGATGCAGCTCTTATTCGTGAACAGGAAGAAAAGAAGCGTATTATTGCAGAAAAAGATGCAGCTCTTATCCGCGAACAGGAAGAAAAGAAACGTATTATTGCCGAAAAAGATACCGCTCTTATCCGCGAACAGGAAGAAAAGAAACGTATTCTTGCTGAAAAAGAAGCGCTAAATGCAGAATTAAATGCTCTAAAAAATCATAAAAACACATAATTTTAAAAATCATAAAAACAAGAATTTTCTTTTGGATATACCTGATATTGTTTCTTTTTTACGGCTGTACGGCAAAAGACGACCTGCATGTTGAGGGGCTTACCTGCGAATATCTTGTAAACCCGCTCGGCATTGATACCGAAACGCCGCGACTTAGCTGGAAATTAACCGACACAAAGCATGTACGCGGGCAACGTCAAACAGCCTGTCATATTTTAATCGCAACAACGCCCGCCAAACTCCGACGCAATGAAGCCGACGTTTGGAACAGCGGGAAAGTGATATCCACTCAATCTCATCTTGTTACCTGCGAAGGCGCAAAACTTCAATCCGGCGGCGATTATTATTGGAAAGTAATGGTTTGCGATTGCAACGGTAAGGCTTCGGCATGGAGTGAAATCGCCCGTTTTTCGACGGGTTTGCTCAATCGTTCCGATTGGAAAGGAAACTGGATAAAACATCCTGCAGCAACGCCAGAAAAACATATCTGGTTTCGTAAAAAACTGACGGTGAAGGATAAAGTTGAATCGTCATTTGCGTATATTGCAACTTCAGGCTATCACGAACTGTATGTTAACGGACATAAGGCGGATGAACGCGTACTGGCTCCGGCGATTTCACGTATTGACAGACGAATATTCTACGTTACGTATGACATTGCACCTTTACTTAAAAAAGGCGATAATATGATAGCGTTATGGTATGGACCGGGTTGGACTCGTAATGACTATTTTGAACCCTCAGTTACTCAGGCTGCCTTATTACAACTGAACGGCGAGTTAAAAAACGGCGAAAAATTCGAACTTCATTCCGACACGGCATGGAAATGTTCCGAAAGTTACAGTCGCAACAGTGGAGAATTCAAGTTTACTGATATGGGAGGAGAGGAAGTCGATGGGCGACGCTATTCTACTGACTGGAATACAGTCGGTTTTGACGACGGTCAATGGTCGAATGCCGTTGCGACTGTTCCTGTTAAAGACAGTTCGGAAGTGATTCTTTCCGCGCAAATGACCGACCCTTCGCGAATTATCGCAACCATTCCCGCAAAGGAAATTATCGACACTGTTCCCGGAGTCTTGCGTGTGGATATGGGCAAAAGTTTCACCGGCTTTCTCGAAGCGGAATTTAACGGTCTGAAAGCCGGCGATACGGTGATTATCAAAATATCCGGACGTCGCGATGCGCATGAGCATTTTGTAGGACAGCGAATCGGGAATAATGTTATAGAAGAATTTAACCAAATCCAATATTACATTGCTCGCGGTGAAAACGGCGAAAAATTCCGTAACCGTTTTAATTTTTTCGCCGGTCGATATGTCCATTTTACAGGATTGAAGCAGAAGCCGAAACTTGCCGATATCGTCGGTTATGCCGTATCAAGCGCAGCCGGACGCTCCGGCTCGTTTGAGTGTTCCGACCCGATGTTTAACCGTATGTACGAAATCGACCGCTGGACTTATGAAATGTGTAATACCGAAGGTGTTACTGTGGACTGTCCCAACCGCGAACGTTTGGGATACGGTCCGGAAGGCGCTTATCAGACTACGTGGGGATTGGGCTTGCCATGTTTCGCAAGCGGAGCATATTACGTTAAAAATGTACGTGACTGGAGCGATGTGCAGGCGACAAACGGTCGAATAAATTACGTTGCGCCACAAATAAGCGTAATGTTCGGCAGTTCGCTCAACGGCGCTGCCAATATGAACATTGCCTGGGAACACTATCTGGCATACGGCGACAAAAAAATACTGGAAGAAGCGTATCCCGTCGGCAAAAAATGGATTGAATTTCTAAACAATTATGTGATTGACGGGATGTTAACTCCTTACGACCGAGGCGGATATTTCCTTGGAGAATGGGTCAGTCCCGGAACTGAATTTGAATACGGCGGTTCTTCTGAATCTCTGTTTTTCAACAACAGCGTTTATATGATGACGCTCGACCTCTTTATACGTATCGCAGAAGCGCTGGGACGAAACGATGAAACAGCGCCTTACATGGAACGGCTTGAAACAGTCCGTATCAAAATACACGAAAAATATTTCGACGCATCTATCAACAGTTACCTTAACGGCGATCAAATACGAACAGCGCTTGCGCTTTTCAACGGCGTCGTACCCGATGCTTTGCATCAGGCGGTATTGAAACATCTGGAAAAAGACTTGACAGACGAACATCCTTATTTCGATATCGGCAGTTTTTCGCGTTATCAATATTTCCACGTTCTGTACGCTCATCCGCAATTCCACGAAATTATTTGCAGCATACTTTCAAAAACAAGTTATCCGGGTTACGGTTATTTCATTTCCAAAGGAGAAACGGCATGGCCAGAAGTATGGGAAATCGACCACCCGCATTCGGCGCTTATTCATACTTCTTATGCGGGGATTTCGTCGTGGTTCGTAAAATGTCTTGCAGGAATTGAACCGGACATTGCCGAGCCGGGTTACCGCACGTTCAACATCCGTCCGAATGTAGTGCAAAAACTCTCATACGCCAAAGCGGAACTCGAATCGCCTTACGGAACAATCAAAAGCGGATGGCGTAAGGAAAACGGTAAAGTGGTTTATGATATTACCGTTCCGGCAGGTTCAAAAGCCAATATCTGCCTTCCGGCGGCAGGTTCGATAACGGAAAGCGCACAACCGCTCGAAAAAGTACAGGGAATCCATATTGTAACCAACCGAAACGGCGAAGTCGTCATGCAGGCGGAAGCAGGGAAATACACATTTTCGTGTCCCGCAAACGAATGATAAGAAAAGAGAAATCAATAACGCGAATTTGGTTTGTCGATTAAAAATTGTTGAGTTTGTTTTTCATATTTTGTAATTTATCATTCATTTTTTCGACCAAAACTGTTTTCAAATAGTTTGTCAATAATTTTGACTATGTTTGCGCCCTGATTGTTTATAGAATACAGTCAGTATAATATAGCGAAAAGTACAGGAAAATATGGGAAAAGAGCAAACACCCTCGAAAGGTAAAACAGCAAAAAAAACTGCC
>JAITBC010000181.1 GCA_031283785.1 Tannerella sp.
GCTGAATATAAGTATATTGTCCGCCTGAAACAAACCCTGCGGACGTTAAAAAAAACAGTGTTTACACACTGGGTAACAAACGTCTTTTTATTCATAGTTCAGATACACAGGTTTTAAAAACTGCGGCGTAAAAGTACGAAAAAAAATATTTTCGCCAAATTTTCTCTGAAAAACATGTGCGAAAATAATAAAAAAACATTACCACTCAAGTTCCAACTGTATCTGTTTGCATTCCGGCTCATCGACGGCATTACTGATGCCAACTCCTAATAACCTCACCGGCTGAACGGATAAATCAACCTGTTTCATTATTTCGCGAGCCGTATGCCAAAACATGTCAAAACCGGTAATTTTGCATGATAAGGTCTTACTCTTTGTAATAATCCTGAAATCGGCATATTTTACTTTAACCGTGACCGTCCTGCCGTAGAAATTTTCTTTTTCGATACGCTCCATAACCTCTTTGGCAAGATGGTATAACTCGACAAGCAACAACGTCATATTGTCTTTGTTTTTCAAAAAAGTCGTTTCATTACTTATCGATTTTATAATTCGCTCCGCCTGCACTTCCCTGTCATCGATACCTCTGGCGTTCAGGTAAAAACTTTTGCCGACTTTGCCGAACAATCGTACAAGTTCCCGCTCGGAGCGCCGTTTAAGGTCTAAGCCGGTATAAATACCATTCTCATGCATCTTTCGTGCGGTGATTTTTCCGACGCCAAAAAACTGCTCTATCTTCAGACTTTCCACAAACTTTTCCGCTTCTTCGGGAAGGATGACAAAAAGACCATCCGGTTTTTTATAATCTGAAGCGATCTTAGCCAGAAACTTATTCACCGAAACGCCGGCGGAAGCCCTCAGTCTCGTTGTCTCATAAATCTTGCGTTTTATTTCCCCTGCTATCAATGTAGCCGACGGATTATTTTTATGATTTTCCGTCACATCCAGGAAAGCTTCATCCAAGGACAAGGGTTCCACCAAATCCGTATATTCGTGAAAAATTTCCCTTATTTGACAGGAGATTTCGCGATATACATCAAAACGGGGAGATACAAAAATAAGAGAAGGACATCTGTTTTTAGCCGTCAACGAAGGCATCGCAGAACGAATGCCATACTTGCGGGCTTCATAGCTGGCGGCAGCAACAACGCCGCGAGCTTCCGAATAACCGACAGCCACCGGTTTCCCCCGCAGTTCTTCATTGTCGCGCTGTTCCACCGAAGCATAAAACGCGTCCATATCAATATGAATGACTTTTCGCATATGCAAAATTAATATTTTATCCTCTAATCTGCAAAATCTATAATTCTGAAAAATCAGAAATCAAAAAAAACCGTGCCATAATGTCAGCCGCCCCCTTTGGCATTTATTTTGACACTACGTTAAATGGATAATAAATAAGAATACAAAAAAAGAGAAACAATCATATGAATTTTAATAATTTCACAATCAAATCGCAGGAAGCCGTACAGCAGGCGGTTAACCTTGCCAGACAAAATAATCAGCAGTCAATCGAAGCTGTACACTTACTCAAGAGTGTCATTATGACAGGCGAAAACACCATACAATTCCTGTTTCAAAAACTTGGCATCAACCTGCAGGGATTAAATCAGCATATCGACCGTAAGATCGCATCTCTGCCAAAAGTTTCGGGAGGAGAACCTTATCTTAGCAATGAGGTTAACGCCGTATTTCAAAAAGCAATCGATTATAGCAGCAAATCGGGCGACCAGTATGTTTCGCTCGAACATATTATGCCGGCTTTGCTTACCGGAAAAAATGACGCCTCGCAAATGTTGAAAGATGCAGGAATGACGGAAAAAGAACTGCGCACGGCAATCGACGAACTGCGCAAAGGAAATAAAGTAACAAGTCAATCGGCCGAAGACACTTACGACGCGCTCGGCAAGTATGCCGTCAATCTTAACGAACGGGCACGTTCCGGGAAACTTGACCCGGTTATAGGACGCGACGACGAGATTCGCCGTGTCCTGCAAATCCTTAGCCGCCGCACAAAAAACAATCCGATTCTCATCGGTGAGCCGGGTGTCGGGAAAACAGCTATCGCCGAAGGACTGGCACATCGTATCATCCGTGGCGACGTCCCTGAAAACCTTAAAAGCAAACATATCTTCTCGCTCGATATGGGAGCGCTTATCGCAGGCGCAAAATACAAAGGCGAATTTGAAGAACGTCTGAAAGCCGTCGTAAACGAAGTCGTCAAATCGGACGGCGAAATCATTCTTTTCATCGACGAAATCCATACCCTTGTCGGAGCCGGCAAAAGCGAAGGCGCCATGGATGCCGCAAACATATTAAAACCGGCGCTGGCGCGCGGCGAATTGCGTGCAATAGGCGCAACAACGTTAGATGAATATCAGAAATATTTTGAAAAAGATAAAGCGCTGGAACGCCGCTTCCAAATGATCATTGTCGATGAACCGGACGAAACGGACACCATTTCCATCCTTCGCGGACTGAAAGAGAAATATGAAAACCATCATAAGATACGTATTAAAGATGATGCGATAATAGCGGCCGTACAACTGTCAACGCGTTATATTACAGACAGATTTCTTCCCGATAAAGCGATCGACTTGATGGACGAAGCGGCAGCACGCCTCAGGATGCAGGCCGATTCGATACCGGAAACGCTGGACGAAGTATCACGCCGTATAGCACAGCTTGAAATAGAACGGGAAGCTATCAAACGTGAAAAAGATAACAATAAACTTGAACTGCTAAACGCGGAAATCGCCAATCTGAAAGAGGAAGAAAAGAAACAAAAAGCCAAATGGCAAAGCGAAAAAGAACAGATCAACAAAATTCAACAGAACAAGATAGATATCGAAAACCTCAAATTTGAAGCCGAAAAAGCCGAACGTGAAGGCGACTACGGCAAAGTAGCGGAAATACGCTACGGCAAACTGAAAGAAAAAGAATCGCAGATAAAAGAAATACAGGAGAAACTGCATGAGATGCAAGGCGGCAATGCAATGATTAAAGAGGAAGTCGACAGCGAAGACATTGCCGACGTCGTATCGCGCTGGACGGGGATACCCGTCAGCAGGATGATACAGAGTGAGAAAGATAAATTGCTTCACCTCGAAAACGAACTCCATAAACGTGTTGTCGGGCAGGATGAAGCGATAACGGCAATTGCCGATGCCGTACGCCGCAGCCGTGCCGGATTACAGGACCCGAAACGCCCGATAGGATCATTCATCTTCCTCGGTACGACCGGGGTCGGCAAAACAGAACTCGCTAAAGCATTAGCCGAATATCTTTTTGACGACGAAAACATGATGACACGTATCGACATGAGCGAATATCAGGAAAAATTCAGCGCCAGCCGCCTTGTCGGAGCGCCTCCGGGATACGTCGGCTATGAAGAAGGCGGTCAACTGACCGAAGCCATACGGCGCAAACCTTATTCGACAGTACTTTTCGACGAGATAGAAAAAGCACATCCCGACGTGTTCAACATATTACTGCAAGTGCTGGACGACGGACGTCTGACCGACAACAAAGGACGTACCGTTAATTTCAAAAATACGATCATCATTATGACAAGCAACATGGGATCGTCACTCATACGTGAAAACTTCGAAAAACTGACGGCCGAAAACCGCAATCACGTTGTCGCGGAAACAAAAAGAGAGGTGCTCGATCTTATGAAAAAGTCGATCCGCCCGGAATTTCTGAACCGGATAGACGAAATTATCATGTTTACTCCGCTGAACGAAGAAGAAATACGCCGGATCGTAGACTTACAACTCGCAAACACACAGCGCATGTTGGAGAAAAACGGCATCACCCTGAGCTTTACCGATGCTGCATTAGACTATCTTGCGGACAAAGGATACGATCCGCAGTTCGGCGCACGGCCTGTAAAACGCGTCATACAAGACCTCGTCCTTAACGAATTATCTAAAAAGATACTGGGATCCGAGATAAACAATATCCGGCCGATTATAATAGACAAAAACATGAACGGACTCGTCTTCAGCAACTAACCCGGCAAGGTAACATACCTTCCTGTTGTCGAGAAATATACATGTCACCGTGAAAGGCGTCAAGTACGAAAACGGTAACCGGAACGAAATAAAATCTACTAAAAGTTGCCGCATAGAGGATTTTCCATATCTTTGCGGGAAATATCCCGTTTATCCGCGGTATATGCACCGAAAAGGGCAGAATGGAAGCAGATGAATACTTGAAAAACATCAAACCTTAACTGAATAAGCACAACATCAACAGTATAAATTAATTATATGAAGAAGATTTTTTGTTCCGCAGCAACATTCCTGATGCTTGGATTGCCTGCAACGTCCCAACAGAAAGAACGCCTCGCGTCCTGCAATCCTCCGGATTTGAATTATAAGTTCCGGCCGTCGGAGCCGTCGCGACGCGAAGCGGCCGACCCTGCCGCAGTTTGGTCTAAAGACAGGTACTGCCTCTTTGCTTCGATGAGTGGAGGCAATGAATATACCGGCTATAACACAAGGTATGGCGTGAAACCTGATAAGTTGTATCAAAATTATCAGGTATATGGATGCGATTCTTTGACCATCGGAAGCCTGAACAAGGAATCGGATTATTACTTCACCGTCGACGCCTTCAACGGGAACGGCATCAGGGAGGGCGCGAAAACAGAGACAGCGCCCGCCGTAAAGCCGGCCAACTACATGGAACGGATTTACGACTTCATCGAAAATCCTGCCGTATTCGAACTGAATCAGGAAGAAGGGCGGGCATATTTTATCCCCGAAACACACCTCTCGCTTAACGGTGAATGGAAGTTCTTCTGGAGTGAAACGCCCGAAGGTATTCCCACCAAGTTTTACGAAGATAAATTCGACGACAGGAAATGGGGCGCTATTCAAGTGCCTTCCAACTGGGAAATGCAAGGTTATGGCGATAAGCAATTCCGCAACATACACCATCCTTTCAATGCGAAGCCACCCAAAGTGCCGCGGGAATACAACCCCACCGGCGCATACCGCAAAACGTTCGACCTGCCCGCTTCATGGCAAGGCAAGCAGGTATTTTTGCGCCTGGAGAAGGTGGCATCCGCCTCTTTTATTTGGGTGAACGGACAGGAAGCCGGTTACAATGAAGGCGCACAGGAGCCTGCCGAGTACAATATCACGAAATATTTGAAGCCGGGAAAGAATACGGTGGCTGTACACGTGGTGAAATATTCCGACGGCGTCTATCTCGAATGTCAGGACTATTGGCGGTTAGCCGGAATATTCGACGACGTGACGATATATGCCGCACCTCCCGTACGGTTGTTCGACTGGTATGCCGTAACCGACCTGGATGAGGATTACCGCGACGCCCTGCTGAACCTGAATGTGGATATCAAACAATACTTCCATCAAGCCGGCAGCAAGTACAAAGTGCTGGCTACCCTGTCCGGCGACGACGGCAAACCGGTAGCCGAAATGAACAGCGGACTTTTCAGCATCACCGCTAATGACAGGAAACAACTGACGCTCAAACAGAACATATCGAATCCAAAGAAATGGACGTCGGAAACGCCCAACCTGTATACGCTCGAAATGAAGCTGGTTTCCGAAGACGGCAAAGAGATTGATAAAATAAATACGAAAATCGGATTCAAGGAGACGGAAATCCGCGGAGAAGTGTTCTACCTCAACGGAGTTCCCTTAAAAGTAAATGCACAGAACTCCCACATGCAGCATCCCGAAACAGGACATGCAATGAACGAAGCAACCATCCGCAAGGATTTTGAAATACTGAAGCAGTTCAATTTTAATGCCGTCCGCACATCGCACTATCCGCCGGTAAACCGTTACCTGCAATTGGCCAACGAGTACGGCCTGTACATCATCGACGAGACCGGCGACGAGGCGCACGCCACAGAGTTCCTGAGCCGGAATGAGGAGTACACCGAAATGTATCGCGAGCGTGTACGGCGTATGGTACTGCGCGATCGCAATTATCCATGTGTGCTCATCTGGAGTGCAGGCAACGAAAGCGGCGAAGGCTTCAATATCACGGAAGTGGTGAAAGAAGGACGCAGGTACGACACATCCCGCTACTGGATGTATGGCGGCAATTCTTATGTTCACCCTGCCGAGGATATAATCGGCCCGCGCTATCCCAATCCCCTTGAACTGGAGATGCTTACCGGAATCATTCCCGACACTGCCGACCGGCGTCCGTCGTTTATGGACGAATATCTGTCGGTAGCCGGCAATGGCGGCGGAGCGCTGGACGAGTATTGGAGCGTGATCTACGACCATCCCCGACTGATGGGCGGCGCTATCTGGGATTTTGTAAGCCCCGGCCTGACGGAACGGATACGCCGGATACCCGATATATCGCCTTATGCCACTCCGGCACATTTGATGGGAAATGCCCGCCTGATAAAAGGACAGCACGGCAAAGCGCTCGACCTGAACGGCAACGACCAGTGGGTGGAGGTGTACCGTCAGGATAATGTAGAGATAAGCGCCGACAAACTTACTTTGACTTGCGAAGTATTTCCACGCTCGAAAGTGAGCAGTTGCGGCTCCTTTATTACCAAAGGAAGCAACCAGTTCGGTCTGCAACAGAACGGAAAGGATAAACTTGACTTCTACATTTATACTGCTGCAAAAAAGACGCTAACCGTACCGCTGCCCGACGACTGGGAAGGACGGTGGCATCAACTGACGGCCGTTTACGATGGAAAAGAAATGTCGGTATATATTGATGAAAATAAAGCCGGTTCAATGGAAGCAGAAGGCAAAATTAAAAATTGTCCCTTTCCTGTGAACATCGGTCGCAATGCCGAGAAGCACGGACAGGAAACGGATGTCTTCATCTGCGACGCGTTGCTCGATAATGCAGGAATCTTTGCCGACGCCCTTACGCCCGAACAGCTTGCGGCAGACAAATCCGTCTTGTGGCTCGATTTCGAGGAAGAAACCGACAACGGGACTTTCTTTAGCTACGGCATAGGCGCACGCACCTACGGCAGCATCTGGCCCGACCGGAAAGTTCAGCCGGAAATGTGGCAAATGAAGAAATCGGCACAGCCTGTATCCTTTGCAATGCTCGACGCCGCAAAAGGATTGATAGACGTGTGGAACCGCCATCATTTCACGGATGCTTCCGCTTACCGCACATCATGGCTGCTCGAAGCCGACGGCGAAGTGATCCGGTCCGGAGAGCTGAACCTGCAAATTCCCCCTCTGACGCACCGACAAATCGCCATCCCCTGTCACAAGCCGCAAATCGAGCCGGGCAAGGAGTACAGGCTTACCGTGAGCGCCGGCCTGAAGAACGACGAGCTTTGGGCAAAAGCCGGACACGAAGTAGCATGGGAACAGTTCGAACTGCCATGGTATGAAACACCGCAGCCCAAAGCCGGGAAGGAAGGCACGCTAACCCTGGAAGAAACAGACGCCAAAGTCACCGTATCGGGCAATGACTTCGCCTGCAGCTTCGACAAATCAACCGGCGCATTAGCCTCCATCCTGTATAAAGGTAAAGAAATGCTGCAATCGCCCCTGCTCCTGAACGTATGGCGTGCCCCGCTGGCAAACGAACTCGACGAATGGAACTCCCGCTCGGCCGGGTCTACACTGAAAAAGGAAGGCTTCGGACAGAATATTGCCGCAGAGTACTATGCCGCCGGCCTGCACGAAACAAGCCATTTCCCAATGTCGCTACGCACCATCGAACAGGAAAACGCCGTAAGCATCCACATACGCCAGATCACGCTGATTGGCCGCGCCCAAAATGGCGCCCAAGACACCTACATCTCCGGCAAAATGGTGAACGGTTTTGAAAATACATACATCTATACCATTACCCCCGACGGAGAAATCACTCTGCACCACACCGTAAGCCCGCAAGGTACAATGCCGCTGTGGCTTCCACGAATAGGACTAACTGCCGTACTGCATAAAAGTTTGAACCGGGTAACGTGGTACGGACGTGGCGAGCAGGAGAATTACCCCGACCGCCGGAGCGGATACAAAATCGGCCTGTACACCTCCTCGGTAGACGACATGTACGAACCATACCTCATTCCGCAAGACTACGGATTGCGCACCGGCAACCGTCGGCTGAAAATGGTAGACAACACAGGCGCAGGCCTTGAAATTTCGATGAACGAACCCTTCAACTTCAATGCCTACCCCTATTCGACCGACAATCTCACAAGGGCTGTATACACCTATCAGTTGCAAAAACAGGACGGCATCACGCTCAACCTCGACTACGCCACCTCCGGCGTTGGCTGCACCGCACGAGGCATATTCAACAGTTATCGTGCAATGCCCGTCAAGTATGAGAGAAAAATCGTCATTCGTCCTGCGGGGAAATAATTGATATTTTTATACACTACTGACCGACAAACAAGAAAATTATACTTTGCGCGGTTTAAAATAGTATTACATGCAGTCTATTTGAAGGCGTCCTGTGGTTACAGTAACCCTGTAACAGGTAAGATATTGAGTATTCATTACAACACAGTGGCCAGGTACATAAAAACATATCGGGAAATACCGCAAACTCGCTGCGGTTCCGGGTAAATTAAATCCGGAAAAACAAAAACAATTTTTGGAAGAAACCTTGGAACCGGCCATAGAAAAAGCACAAAAAGGCGAGATTGAATTATTGTTTTGCGATGCAGCCCATTTTACCCTGTCGGCTTTCTTATGCATGATATGGTCTCAAGTCAGGATATTTTTAAGAACCTCTCACGGTCGTAACCGGATCA
>JAITBC010000189.1 GCA_031283785.1 Tannerella sp.
GGGTAGCCCGTGAGTTCACATACGGCGGAGTTCTCACGTATCCATCGGGCGGTTTCAAGTTCCGAAGCCGGATAAACGGCGCGGCTGATAATTTGGGTTACGGCAAGACGCGTTTCCTCTTCCGAAAAACCGATGTTCGACAGATAATTCGGCAGCTGCAGCTGTTCCGGCGCCTGACGGCATAGCCATTCCGAACCGATCTCTCGAACATCCGGCCGGCGGATGCTCTCCTCAAATACCCCCCCCCTGTGCACTACAAACGAAAATTCTGCCGGAAACGGCGCTTTTTTAGCCATTTTTACCGCTAAACAGCTCACCAACATAAGGGTATGTAAATTTTCCGCCTTTTACTACTTGCTTTTTATTGTTATTTAACTGTTGTTTCGCTGAGAGCTGCAATGTGGAGTAAAACGTATATTTTTGCAGACTTTTTGAATCATTGAATCTTCTTTAGAAACCTGTTCCACCTGAATTTTTCAGTCCGCATGTCGACCGACCGCCAGATAAACGCCGCCTTACCGACGATCAAATCGTCCGGCAGCAAACCCCAATAGCGTGAATCGCGCGAATCGAACACCCAGTCGCCCGCCATGAAATAGTAGTCGTGCGTAAACGTATATGTATCCAGATATTTGTCATCCATAAAAACCTGTCCGTTTTTGACCGTCACCTTTCGTCCGGTCTCATACGTTATCAAGTTTCCGTACAGGACAATATTTTGCGCATCTATCGCCACCTCGCTCCCTTTGCCCGGCACATACAGCGGGCCGAAGTGCTTGATATTCCACCGATACGTCGAGTCAAAGGGGAAACACCGGAAGATATCCTGCCGAAACATGCTATCCGCCCTGCCCGACAATTCCACCTGCCGGTGATAAATTCCCAGCGTATCCGTTACCCCGCTTACCTTATATATCCCGTTATCGATGCGAAACGTATCGCCGGGAAGCGCTACGCAACGTTTGATGTAATATTTCAGCATGTGCATCCCGATGCTGTCGCTTCTGCCAGGATACGGGAAATGGAAGACCAGGACATCGTTTCGACGTACCTTCCGTATGCCCGGAAGTCGGTATATCGGGACTTTCTCCCCTTTGACGGCGTCGAAAAGGTTGAATATCCGCGCCCCCAACACCGGTTTCCATACCAGCGCATAATCGCCGCCCGTCAGTCCCGGCTGCATCGAATAGGTAGGTATCCTGAACGATGCAAACAGGAACATCTGTCCGACAACGTAAGCTACGGCTGCAATGCAGCCCCAGAAAACGACATCGACGACGATGCGGCACAACATCCGAAGATACTTTCGGACCACCGCCATCTTTTCACGTGATATTTCCACCTTCATACCCTTTTTGCACTCGTGAAATCTAAAATTCGGATGTGAAATGGAAGCGGATAGTTGGAAAATCCTGTTGCGCCATAGTCAGAACGTATGCGGAATCCGACAGATAAACATCACGCCCTTCACGGTCGAATGCCATATACTGCACTTTACGCTTTTTGAAATTCTCTAAGGCGGCGACATCATCACTTTCTATCCAACAGGCTTTATGGAATCCGGCCGATTCCCAGCGGCACTGTGCGCCATATTCATTCAACAGCCGGTATTGTATGACTTCAAACTGCATTTGTCCCACCGTGCCGATTATCTTACGTCCGTTAAACCTATTGATAAACAACTGTGCCACGCCTTCGTCCATCAGCTGGTCTATACCTTTATTAAGCTGCTTCGTTTTCATCGGATCGGCATTCTCAATATATTTGAACATCTCCGGCGAAAAGCTTGGAAGCCCCTTGAAATGGAGGTCTTCACCTTCCGTAAGACTGTCCCCGATCTTAAAATTCCCCGTGTCGGGCAAACCTATGATATCGCCGGCAAAAGCTTCGTCGACAACTTCTTTCTTTTGTGCCATAAAAGCTGTCGGACTGCCGAAACGCATCATCTTACCGAAACGCCCATGCCGATAGTTCGCATTGCGCTCGAAACGCCCGGAACATATCTTCACAAAAGCGATACAACTGCGATGATTCGGATCCATATTCGCATGCATCTTAAAAACAAATCCGGAAAACCGTTCTTCCTCCGGCCTTACGACGCGTTCTGCCGCCGATACCGGACGCGGCGAAGGTGCAATACGCACAAAACAGTTTAGCAACTCGCGTATGCCGAAATTATTTAATGCCGAGCCGAAAAATACGGGCGCCAGATTACCGCTCAAATAAGTGTCTTCTCCAAATACCGGATAGACGCCATTTATAAGTTCCACATCCATGCGCAGTTTATCCGCAAGACTCGAACCGATATACGCTTCCATGTCAGGATTGTTTACATCTTTGATTTCGATACTTTCCGTCACCGTCTGCTTACTCGGCATATACAAGTCAAGCTTCCGTTCGTAAAGATTATAAACGCCTTTAAAGCGTTGTCCCATATCTATCGGCCAACTTAACGGACATACATTTATCTTCAACTCCGACTCTACCTCATCGAGCACATCAAAAGGATCCTTCCCTTCACGGTCCATCTTGTTGACGAACACGATAACCGGCGTCTTGCGCATACGGCATACTTCCATGAGTTTCCGCGTCTGCGCTTCGACGCCTTTTGCCGCATCAACGACGATAACGACACTGTCAACGGCCGTCAAGGTACGGAACGTGTCTTCGGCAAAGTCCTGGTGGCCGGGAGTATCCAGAATATTTATCTTATAACCTTCATAATCGAAAGCCATTACGGAAGTGGCAACCGATATACCCCGCTGTTTCTCTATCTCCATCCAGTCGGAGGTCGCCGTACGGCGTATCTTGTTTGACTTAACGGCTCCCGCTACATGTATAGCGCCTCCGAACAACAACAGTTTTTCCGTCAATGTAGTCTTACCGGCATCCGGATGACTTATAATAGCAAATGTGCGACGACGTTTTATTTCTTCCGATAACGACATATTACAAAAAATTTAAAAATCGAGACGCCTTCATTCAGCATTATACCCTGCAAAAGGCTCTTCGATTCGGTACTCAACATTCAAAAATTCATATTACACAAACATTTTTTCAGGCTATCTTCCCATCCCGGCGTTATAACGCCATAGGTTTCCCTTATTTTCGTTTTATCAAACACACTGTATGCCGGACGTACTGCCCGCACAGGATATTCGGCCGTTGTAACAGGATTCACCCTGCATACCATGCCCGTCAACTCAAAAATTTTAACGGCAAAATCATACCATGTACAGCGTCCTTCGCCGCTGTAATGATAAATACCCGGGACAAACTTCCCGGACATCACAACCGTCCTGATCGCTTCCGCCAGGTCGGCAGCATACGTAGGTGACCCTTGCTGATCGGCGACAACATTCACCGCATCACGTTCGGCTCCAAGACGTAGCATCGTCTTCACAAAATTATTGCCGGTTTCCGAATAAAGCCATGCAGTACGCACAATCACGGCATCACGGCATACAGACAACAATGCCCGTTCGCCTGCCAGCTTGGACTTCCCGTATACGGACAACGGATTTACCGCGTCATCCTCACGATACGGACATGTATTTTTTCCATCAAACACATAGTCGGTCGACACATGTATCACCTTTGCTCCTGTCGAAGCGGCAATCTCGCCTATATTGCGAACCGCTTCACAATTCACCTGCATGCATGTATCCGCATCGTCTTCCGCCCTGTCGACAGCCGTATACGCAGCGCAATTGACAACCACGCCGATACGAAGCGATTCAATAACCGATCCGACAGATGATTTATCCAGAATATCAAGTGTGTCAACATCTGCAAAATGCAACTTAAAACCGGCAAAACTACCGGATATATTATACAAAGCAGTACCTAACTGTCCTTTCGAACCGGTAACCAATATGGATTCCATCTTTTTATTTTTAGGATGCAAAATTACATGAAAATCCCAAGATTTCCAAATGCGTGCAGATGAAATTTGATGATTACCCCGGCAGGGAAAGTGTTGGATACTTGAATTATTTCAATATGAACGTCGACGCACAGCTCGTCGGCAGCGGTCGATCTGCAATGCAGATTAAGTTGATATTTGTGTTTTTTTGATAAATTATCATAAACCATCATAAATTGCCATCTGGGCCTCACCTTTTTTTATTCTATATTCTTATATTTGTATCATTGAATATATGAAAATGCAACGAAAGAAGGCATGGGCAACCGTAAATGTTAATTTATAAAACAAGACAACAGTCAATGATTATAGCACGACAAAAGAGAAAGGAAAACATTGTTGAATATCTGATTTATATGTGGCAGGTGGAAGACCTTATACGCGCCTGTCACCTAAATACGGATGAAATAGAAGCCCGCGTAATCGCGCAATATGACCAGCCGGAAGACGTGAAGCGGGAGATACGTCAATGGTATGAGGAACTGATCGATATGATGCGTATCGAGGGAGTAACGGAAAAAGGACACGTCCAAATCAATAAAAATGTAATGACGGAGCTTGCCGATCTGCATTTGAAACTGTTAAAATCTCCGCAGGAAACGATCTATGGATCGCTTTATTACAAGACATTGCCCGCTATCGTGCAACTGCGCTCCCTGTCCGGCGGCAAAGAAATGAGCGAGATTGAGACTTGCTTTACCGCTATTTACGGATATCTGACATTGAAAATGCGGCAAAAGGAGATAAGTGCGGAGACAATGGAAAGCATAAAACAGATAAGCCGTTTAATGGCTTTTCTTTCCGCCCGGTTTCACGAGAATGAGATGACGTAAGACGCTTTTAGACTGAAAAAAAATAACAGCAAATGTTCAAACTGATAACAACAGGATATTTCTACGCAGACGGCGGGGCTATGTTCGGCGCAATCCCCAAGGTGACATGGAGCCGCAGTTATCCCGCTAACGAACGGAATCTGTGCGTATTGGCCATGCATACGGGTATTATCAAAACAAACGACGGGCATATCATCGTCGTAGACCCAGGCGTCGGACAGGACCGGTTGAAAGACACGCCCGCCATTTATTATCAGTTTCACGATACGGCAGATATATGCAAGGCGTTGCGGCAAACAGGAATAACGCCCGAAGATGTTACGGATGTCATCTTCACCCATCTGCATTTCGACCATTGCGGGGCGGCCGTCCGAAAAAATACAAATAACGTCCCCGAACCGGTTTTCCCTAATGCCGTTCACTGGGTGAGCCGTGCACAATATGAATGTGAACGGAATCCGCATCCGCTCGAGAAAGAGTCTTTTTTGTCCGAGAACACCAGAATACTTGAAAAAGCAGGGCTGTTACATCTTATCGAAGCGACGACAGAACCGTTCGACAGCTTACGGATACAACTGTACGACGGGCATACGCTCGGTCAGATAGCGGCTTTTGTGAAGATTTACAACCCTACATCCGGTATGCCTCACTTTTCGCGTACCGATAATAATACGCATTTTTTGAAACAGGCCTGTACATCTGAATCCGAACATGCTGTTACGTCCCGGAACGACGTCGCGAATGATGAAAAATTAACCGTCATTTTCCCCGGCGATATAATCCCTCTTGCTTCACACATCGTACCGGAACGCATTTCCGCTTACGACCTGTACCCTGCCCTTTCCTATAACGGGAAAGTCGAAATACTCGAAAAAGCATCTTCAAACGGAGATGTTCTCGTATATTACCATGATGCTTATACACCCTGTTCAACTATTAAAAAAATCGGGTCTTCATATAAAATCAGTAAAAAAACCGATTTTTAGAACTTTTTATTGTACTTTTGCGAATTATCAACATTATTGATAAGTTATCAACACGTCCGGCAAGTTCGCCGGAAAAGTGTCTACTTTTGTATGCGAAAATTGCCGGTGCGCAAGGAAAAACGACCTTTCGGGCGGCACAACAGTTCATTGGCAATCAAACCATTAATAACTAAATTATTTAAAAAGAATGGGGAAAATTATCGCTTTGGCAAATCAAAAAGGAGGGGTGGGTAAAACCACCACAACGATTAATCTTGCGGCTTCTCTTGCCGCGCTTGAGAAAAAAGTACTGGTCGTCGACGCCGACCCGCAAGCCAATGCTTCGTCCGGCTTCGGCATAGATGTACAATCTCTCAAACATTCAATCTACGAGAGTCTGATAAACGGCGTAGAACCCGGCGCCGCTATCATACAGTCGGAAATGAGCAATCTTGATATCTTCCCGTCGCACATCGATCTGGTCGGCGCCGAGATAGAGATGCTTAACCTCAACAAACGGGAACATATATTGCGCAATCTTCTCGTACCGTTAAAAGAAAAATATGATTATATACTGATCGACTGCTCTCCTTCGTTAGGACTTATAACCGTCAATGCGCTTACAGCTTCCGACTCCGTCATCATCCCTTTCCAGTGTGAATATTTTGCGCTCGAAGGGATAAGTAAACTGCTGAATACGATTAAAATCATCAAATCGAAACTTAACCCTTCGCTGGAAATAGAGGGTTTTCTGATTACCATGTACGATCCGCGCCTGCGCGTGGCAAACCAGTATTATGAAGAAATAAAACGTTTGTTTCAGGATTTGGTGTTCACCACCGTTATACACCGTAATATCAAACTCGTCGAAGCGGCAGGCTCGGGCAAACCGGTTATCCTCTACGAGGTAGACTCCAAAGGTTCAATAAACCACATGCAACTGGCAAAGGAATTATTGGAAAAAGAAGCGAAAAGATAAAAGGGGATACAACGATTTTACGGAAATAAAAGGGGACAAAATTATATGACAACTAAAAGAAAACCAATAGGACGCGGGCTGGAAGCGCTTCTGACAAGCGACGGACTTAATACAGGCGGATCTTCTTCGCTTAACGAGATTGAATTGAGTAAGATTAAACCGAATCCGAATCAGCCGCGTACTGTTTTTGAAGAAGAAACGCTCGAAGAACTCGCCGTATCAATACGCAATTTTGGAGTGATACAACCGATAACGCTGAAAGAAACCGACAATGATAATTACATTATTATATGTGGCGAACGGCGTTACCGTGCAGCAAAGATAGCCGGGCTGGAACGTATACCGGCATATATAAAAACTGCTGCCGATGAGAATATCATGGAGATGGCATTACTCGAAAACATACAACGCGAAGATCTGAGTGCGATAGAAACGGCGCTTGCCTACCAGAAACTGCTCGACGATTCCGGACAGACACAAGAACAACTAAGCGAACGCGTCGGGAAAAAACGTACTACTATCTCTAATTACCTGCGCCTGCTGAAACTGCCTGCCGAAATACAGGTCTGCATAAAAAACAGAACCATTGATATGGGACACGCACGGGCGCTATTGTCTATCGAAGACCCTGAAATACAGCTCGCCCTGAACGACCGGATACTGAAAGAAAATTTGTCGGTACGTAGCGTAGAGGAACTTACGCGACACATTAACCGGACAGGAAGCTATACGGATAAAAAAACAAATAATATGCAAGGGAATAAACTTCCCGAAGAATTCAGGATTCTGAAAGAACATCTCTCCAAATTCTTCGACACAAAAGTACAGTTGAGTTATAATGCCGACGGAAAAGGCAAAATAACGATTCCTTTCGATTCCGATGAGAAACTGACGACGATTATGAGTATGTTGGACCGAATGAAATAGATATATGTGTAAGGGGAGAAATTTAAAATATACCGGTATTGTATTATCGACCGTATGCCTCTTTTCCTGCGCATGTATTACCGAAATAATACATGCTCAGGAGACAATCTCCGGAATAAAAAAATCCGACCCCGTATTTTTTTCAAACGACAGCATCGCGACAATAAATGATCCCGATACTGTACGCCGCAGCAATACCGTATTTCCTCCCGATGACGACGACAGCGTGTCCGTCATCCTTTCCGATTCGGCAATTATATCCGTCATAACGGAAAAAAACGGGAAAAACTTGGCGCCTAAAGATATAACGACGTTCAAGCCGAATCCTAAAACAGCCTGTCTTATGGCCGCCATCTTCCCCGGATTCGGACAGATTTACAATCGCCAATACTGGAAGCTGCCTATCGTTTACGGAGGCTTCGTCGGGTTCATTTATGCCATCACATGGAACAACAAAAACCTGCAGGATTATAATAATGCCTATTTTGATATAAAAAGAGATTATGCCGGATATATCAAAGACCCTGCGGGTAGCAACCCTGAAAGCTGGAGTCGGAACTGGAAAGATTTTACCAATCCGAACCGGGATCCGGCCTCTTATCTAACTGATATAAACTTTCACAACCAGCTGAAATCCGGCAAAGACTTCTACCGTCGCTACCGGGATTTAAGCATTATATTGAGCGTCGCATTTTATCTTGTCTGCATTGCAGATTCATATGTAGATGCACAGATGTTTGATTTCGACGTTTCTCCCGATTTGTCTTTCCGGGTAGCGCCGGAGATATTTCCCGCTACAACGTGTACCCCTCGAAGTTTCGGATTGAATGTATGTATGACTTTTTAAAACCAGATACTATGGAAATAAGACGGCGCTTAATTTTAATATCATTGATTCTTGTCCCGTTTATCACAACGACAGCACAACAAAATGAAGAGAATGTTAACGATTCCATATCCGGCCTTCAATTGTATGATTCGATCATAGGCTTTTTACCGGAAAGTCTTGATGCCGATATGCACAAACTACTTGAGGGATGGCATGTTAAACATTTCACAAAATCGGAAGAATTTTGTGAAGATGAAGACCGGAATCCATATTTCCCCGATTCGGTATACCGATTAAGGTTGAAGAAAATGCCCTGCATCGTGCCGATGACTTACAATGATATCGTGCGTAAATGCATTGACCGATATTCGGGATCTTTGCGTAATATAGTACGTTATATGATGGGAATGGCCGATTTTTATTTCCCTATGATAGAACAGAAACTTGACGCGAACGGCCTGCCGCTCGAACTGAAATATCTGGCCGTCGTCGAGAGCGCCCTCAACCCGATGGCCCAATCGCGCGTAGGCGCGTGCGGATTATGGCAGTTCATGCTGCCGACAGGCAAAGTCTACGATCTGGAAATAAACAGCCTTATCGACGAGCGCCTCGACCCTGAAAAAGCAACCGAAGCGGCCTGCAGGTATTTTAAAGAGATGTATGAGTTATATGGTGACTGGCATCTCGTGCTGGCTGCTTATAACTGCGGACCGGGAAATGTAAATAAAGCGATACGCCGTTCGGGCGGAAAAACCGATTTCTGGGCAATATTCCCCTACCTGCCACGCGAAACACGCTCATACGTTCCGCTGTTTATCGCCGCTGCGTATGTGATGACTTACCACTGCGATCATAACATCTGCCCCATCCGCGCCGGATTCTCCATTGCGACCGACACCATCATGGTCGAACGGGCGCTTCATTTTGATCAAATAGCCGATATCCTCCAAATGGACAAAGAAGCTATACGTTTCTATAATCCGCAATACAAACGGGAGATCATACCCGGGAATATACGTCCCTCGATATTACGCCTGCCCGTAGACAGAACTTTTGCGTTCTTAGAACAGGAAGATACTTTGTATGTACATCGCATGGACGAATTGCTCACCCATTGTACGCCGGTAAACGCCGACGAACCGGAAAAACGCAGGGAAAAAATAATACATACGGTGCAGACCGGGGAAAATGTTTATACGATTGCCAACTTATACGGGGTGACGACGCAGAACCTGCGGAGATGGAACGGATTAAACAGCTCACGCGTTGCAAAAGGACGCAAACTGACGGTTTATATCGATAACGGCGGACTTACATATACCGCGCATAACACCGGACAAACGACACCGCAATCAACGAAAGCCGGAACATCTGCCGTTGCCGTCACGAAGGTCGACAAAGAATACATCGCGACCGCCTCCAATGAGAACGCTACGGACAACAACGCGAAAAGAAATCAGGACTATTTATCATATAAAGTAAAATCCGGTGATTCGCTTTACGCCATCGCTAAAAAATATCCCGGAGTATCCGTTAAAAATATACAGGATGCCAACGATTTAAAAAGCGCCAAGTTACGCATCGGACAAATACTGAAAATTCCCAAAGGATAAAAAGAGGAGTCTAAACATATGAACGAGAATAATACGGGGAAACAGAAACCGTTGCTGACAAGAGATGAATTAATGGTTCAGAAAGAGTTTGAGGCGCTTATGTGCGAATATCTGAGTTCTAACCATCGTCGCAAAGTCGAACGTATAACAAAAGCGTTTAATTTTGCCAAACAGGCTCATGCCGGCGTCAAACGTCGCAACGGAGACCCTTACATTATGCACCCGATCGCCGTCGCTCGCATAGTTTGCGGGGAGATGGGACTCGGTTCAACGTCCATTTGCGCCGCCCTGCTCCATGATGTCGTCGAAGATACGGAATACGAAGTCGAGGACATATCGAATATGTTTAACGAAAAAATCGCACAGTTGGTCGATGGCTTGACAAAAATATCCGGCGATATATTCGCGGACAAAGATTCCAAACAAGCGGAAAATTTCAGGAAATTACTCCTTACCATGAGTAGCGATATACGCGTAATACTGATAAAAATGGCAGATCGCCTGCACAACATGCGGACATTAGGATCGATGCGGACGGATAAACAGTTTAAGATTGCCGGCGAAACCATGTTTATATACGCGCCGTTAGCTCACCGCTTAGGGCTATTTGCCATCAAAACGGAACTCGAAGACCTGAGTTTTAAATACGAACATCCCGAAGACTTCCGGATTATCAACGAAAAACTTAATGATACGGAAGATTCGCGGCAACGCCTGTTCGATAACTTTGCCCGACCCGTACGCCAACGACTACAAGAACTCGAACTGACATACGAAATGAAAGCCCGCGTAAAATCCGCTTATTCGATATGGAACAAAATGAGTGCAAAAGGCGTCCCCTTCGAGGACATATATGACATCTTCGCTATCCGTATCATCTTCCAGCCTACAGGCGATGTTGACGAAAAAAATTTATGCTGGGATATTTACGCTACGATAACAGATATTTACCGTACCCGCCCCGACCGTCTCCGCGACTGGGTGAGCCGACCGAAGGCAAACGGCTATCAAGCTCTTCATCTCACCGTAATGGGACCCGACGGCCAATGGATTGAGATACAGATACGCAGTAAACGGATGGACGATATCGACGAGAAAGGTTTTGCCGCCCATTGGAAATATAAAGAAAATAATGTGGAAGAAGATACGGAACTCGACAAATGGCTGCAGACAATTACCGAAATTCTTGAAAATCCCAACCCTAATACGCTCGATTTTCTTGATACGATAAAGATGAATCTTTTTTCGTCCGAGATATTCGTCTTCACGCCTAAAGGAGAATTGAAAACATTGCCGAAAGGAGCTACCGCCCTCGATTTCGCTTACGACCTGCATACGAATATCGGCGATACATGCATCGGAGCAAAAGTAAATCACCACCTTGCGCCCCTGAGTCACAAACTCGAAAGCGGAGACCAGATTGAAGTGCTGACGTCGAAATCCCAACATCCGAAAATAGAATGGCTAAATTACGTCACTACAGCAAAAGCCCGTACGAAAATAGAATCCGTACTTCGACGCGAAAGAAAAGAACTGACCAACGCCGGCAAGGAAAAAATTATGGATGCGTTTAAGAAAGCGATACTCGAACCTACGCAATCATACCTCGACAAATTAACGACATATTTCGGATTTTCCAAACGCGAAGACTTCTACTACGCCGTCGAAAAAGGAGACGTGGCAATCCCGGAAAACATACGAAAACTGCTTAAAGAGAAAAACGGGAATGTCCTCCTGAAATATGTGAAGAAAGCATTCGGTGTGGGCAAGAAAAAACCGCAGATCATCACACTTCCCGGTATGAAACCCGAAAAACCGATCTTCGACAAAACAAAACCTTACGAACTCAGGGAAGAGTCTTTCGGACGTAATTATGTTGTAGCAAGTTGTTGCAAACCGATTCCGGGTGATGATGTATTCGGGTTCATCAACGATGACAAAAATGTAATTGTACACAAACGCTCCTGCCCCATAGGCGTTCGGCTGAAAAGCAATTTCGGCGAACGAATATTGTCGACCTCCTGGAGCAGTCACACCAGCAGCTCTTTCGAAGCAACACTACAGGTTATCGGTATTGACGGAGTCGGCGTATTGACCGATATTGCCAAAACCATTGCCGGTTTCAATGTCAATATCATTCGCTTGATAGTAGAAACAAAAGACGGAATGTTCGAAGGTAAGATCAATATGATGGTTCATGACGTCGAAGATATCCAGAAGATGTGCATCGCTTTATCCAAAATCAAAAATATACAGTCCGTATCACGCATAGCAGACTGAAATTCTATTTTCTCTAATGAAACGTTTCCTTTTCAACTAATCAATTATCAAGTAAATAGCTACCGACCGAATTTATCGGCCTTAACCCACATTGCAGCTCTCAGCGAAACAAGAGTTAAATAACAATAAAAAAATCGAGCAGCAAAAGGCGAAAAATTCACATATACTTATGTCTGTGAGTTGTTTAGCGGAAAAAATGGCTGAAAAAGTGCCGTTATCGGCATAATTTTCGTTTGCAGTGCACAGGGGGGGGTATTGCTTCCCGGAAGGGTATGGAGTACCTTTGCGGGCGATATGTATTTCCGATTTTCACTGCGCCATAATCCGGCCAGAGGCAAGAGCGATGCTTATTATCTATTATCGGTTGATAGAAAGCTATCGACAGGGGCTGTCACAGGACACTGCTCAATGTCGGTTTTCCCCGCGTGACAGAGTGACGACAGATCAGTTGAATCGGATTTGCCGCATCCTGTATAGCCGTCGTGAGTTGCGTAAATAATCGTCTGTTCTGTTGATGTTGCGTCCGGTTTTTCAAAAAACAAAGTTTTTCCCTGCATCAATTGTGCTGATGGATGCACATAAAAAAATGCTGCGGTCGGAAGAATCAACGACCGCAGCATTTTGTATGTTATTTTGACAGTTCGTTAATTACGGTTTGGTTTGCTTTGCGCACTTCCGCCTCGTTTATTTTGATTTTCCGGCGGTCGTACGTCATCAGTCCGTTTACTTCGCCTTCAACATCTGTCGTTTGCGTGTAAACGGCGGCAGAGAAACCACGTTTCACCATTCCCTGAAGTTCTTTTGCATATTTCACGTATTCGGCGGTCACTTCCGCTTCATTTTTGAACTGAACATAACCCCAGTTACGTTTATCCCACCACAGGTGATTTTCCAAAGCAAGGCCGATTCCGCCATATTCGCCTAATACGTTTACACGTTCGGCATCGAAAAGGAACATCCTGGGGCCAGGATAATTATGAATGTCCATGATGTCGCCGCAAGGACGGTGATTGCCTCCGCTTGCCGGATTCACTAAGCGGGAAGGGTCGTAAGCCTTGGTACAGGCAGCGGCTTTTTCCGTCAGGAACTGTCCCCATCCTTCGTTGAAGGGGACCCAAACGACTACGGAGGGGTTAGAGATACATAAGTCCATGATTTCTTTCCATTCCCGGTAAAAGTTGTCGATAGATTCCTGCGTACGTTCTTTGTCCGTTCCTCCATTGTATTTGTGAGCTTCCCAGCGGTTACCCAGATCTCCGCTCGGCATATCCTGCCAGACGAGTATGCCTTCTTTGTCGCAATGATAGTACCAGCGTGCCGGTTCAACTTTTACGTGTTTGCGGATCATGTTGAATCCCCATTCTTTTGTTTTTTTAATGTCGTAAAGCAACGCTTCGTCCGTCGGGGCGGTATATAATCCGTCGGGCCACCATCCCTGGTCGAGCGGCCCATACTGGAACAGATCTTTGTTATTCAATTGCATACGCATAAGGCCGTTTGCATCGCGTTGAGCGGATATTTTACGGAAAGCAGCATATGATTTTACTTCGTCAACCGTTTTGCCGGCCGAAATGACGGCAACTTTCATATCGTACAAATACGGGTTTTGCGTATCCCAGAGAGTCGGGTTTTGCACTCCCAGTCGCAATTCGTTCCCCGCCAATCCTTTAGCCGTCGCAACGACCTGTCCTTTGTCTATTAATTTTATTTCGATGAGGTCGTTTGATTTACACTCGGAGGTGGAAACCGTGACGTTCAGCGAGTTGCTTTCAATAGAAGGTATTGTTTTGATAGCCGTGATATGATTTGCGGAAACCGGTTCCAGCCATACTGTTTGCCATATTCCCGTTACCGGCGTGTACCATATCCCTTCGGGTTTGCTCACCTGTTTACCGCGCGGCTGGAATCCCCGATCTGTCGGGTCCCATACACGGACCACTAATTTGTGGTTTGATTTTCCGGCAAGGAACGGAGTGATATCAAAGGAGAATGGGGTATAACCGCCTTTGTGGGAGCCGATTTGAATATCGTTCACGAACACATCGGCTTTCCAGTCGACCGCGCCGAAGTTAAGCACGATGTTTTTCCCTTTCCAGCCGGACGGGACCGTAAATTCGCGTTTATACCAAAGTTCGTTCCGTTCGCCGACTTCTTTCATGACGCCGGAAAGGGATGATTCGATACAGAAAGGGACAAGGATTTGTCCTTCAAAAGATGCCGGTTCAACAGTTCCAAGGGGTGTGACGGCATATTCCCAAAGTCCGTTCAGGTTACTCCACAGGCTGCGTTCGATCAGCGGGCGCGGATATTCCGGCAATACTTGCTGAGGGTTAATTTTTTCCGCCCACTGGGTTTTAATCTTGTCTCCTGCGAGTTTCCATTGTGCCTGCACGCTGAACATCATCGAAAACGTGCAAATTGCTAAAAATACTTTTTTCATAGTTCTTAAAATTAAATATTTAAATAATCAGTAAAATGTAAAGTTCTAAAATATAGGCGCTTTTGCTTCGGTCGACGGCGTTAAGCCGGTTATTTCCGGCCATCCGTCGTTCCAGTATACGCGGTCAAGCATCAGCGCTCGGCCTTTTGCATTGTTCTTATCTACGGCGTGATACAGAATCCAGTCATTGCCTTCGTTGTCCCGGACGATTTCCGAGTTATGCCCTGTCCCGACAAATCGTTCGTTCCCGCGTATCAGAATCTCGTGGTGATTTTCCATCATCGGTTTTCCCGCTTTATTCAAATAGGGGCCAAACAGATTCTCCGAACGTCCCGCGACTGTTGTATAAGTGCTGTTAACTCCTTCGCAGCAAGAGCCTATGGAAGCGAACATATAGTAATAACCGTCGTTTTTATGTATGTAAACGCCTTCATATGCATTACCGGCAACCTGTTTTTTCTCCACGCCTTCTTTTATGGCGAGTCCGTCATCGGAAAGTTCTATTGCATATATTCCATGAAAACTACCCCAGAATAAATACTTTTTTCCGGATTCTTCAATATAAAATTGATCGATTGAATTTTCCACTTCAATTTCTTTACTGATAAACAGAGGCCCTTTATCCGTAAACGGACCTTCGGGTTTATCGGAAACTGCTGCGCCGATGCCGCAACTCCAATGTCCTCCCCAGCGTGACATGGAATAATAAAGCACATATTGTCCGTTGATACGGTTAATATCCGGCGCCCATAATCCCCCTTTGGGTTCGAGTGTCGGGCGTGTCTCATTCGTGAAAGCGGTACCGGTATATTCCCAGTCAACAAGGTTTTTCGACCTGTGGACAGGTATGTTGCGTATGTCTTCCGTGGCATAAAGATAGAAATATCCGTCGCTTGCCCTGATAATTGACGGGTCCGGCAAACTATAAGCCGCTACCGGGTTTCTGTAAGTGCGGTTTGCATCCGTATCCCCCTTCACTTCTGCCGATTTGTTATTATCCGGATTACTTGCACACGACAGCGCCGTTATGATGATGAAAACGGAAAATGATAATAATTTTTTAATGTATGACATCATACCTGTTTCTGAATTTTATTTGGAATTTGTTTTCAGCATTTTCATGAAATATCCTCCGACGACGGAACGTGCCCGGAAATTCATGGAACGGCTGTCTTTCGTATCATGCCAGTCGCTCAGCGGTATGCGCGATACGGTTTCGTTGGCATAAACATGGACGGGGAGCATGATTTTCCGGAAGTCTTCCTCATTGTTTGCAAGGCAGGCGCTCCAGATGATCCAGTCGGTTTTGGTATAGTCTTTGCGATTATCCAACGGCAGGCCGTATTTGTTTTGTTTGGTCAGGTAATAGGCTACTTCTTTTTTCGCTGTTCCTTCCGGGAAAATATTCAATCCTAACAGTTTATCCCATATGAGGTTATATTTCTGGCTCCAAGTGTCCGGTTTGTCGAATGTCAGACGGTAGTGGTCGCCGTCGTCCGCCATTTGTATCCATTGGCCGGCCATGTCTTTTGCCGCCTTTGTATATTTTACGGCTGTTTCTTTTTCTCCTATCATATCGGCGAGTTTTCCATATCCGGCGATGCCTATGATTGCTTTTATGGAAAGATTGGCATTATGGGCGAAATGGCCTGCGAAGTCGTCCGTACAGAGTTGATTTTCAGGGTCAAGTCCTTTTTCAAGCAGATAATCTGCCCAGATAGTCAGCGTCGGCCAGTGTCGTTTTGCATATTCGGGGTTCCCTTCCATGATTGCGATGGCTGTTGTCAG
The DNA here is from genome assembly GCA_031283785.1 of Tannerella sp. The sequence continues at coordinate 16,580 of JAITBC010000189.1, forward strand.
GATAAGCATGTTCCCGGCCTCTTCGACCGGCATGTCGCCTCCATACGTTTGTCCGTTTGCTATCGGATAGGTGCCGACATCGTGCGCCGGAAACGGTTTGTTCCATTTGCCGCTTTCGCTGAAATAGAAGATAGGCGTCATCATTCCTTTCAACAGGTCGGGATTATAAATCAGGAACAACGGAGCGGAAGGGTATGTCAAGTCTACCGTACCGATGGAGCCGTTACTGAAATTTTCTTTCGACAGGAAAATCAGGTTTCCATCGTTATCTTCGATGAGTTTGTGTGCCGAAATCGCCTGACGGTATGCCAAAGCGCATAATTCGGCATACTCTTTTCCACCGGCTTTTTCGGCGTCGTTCATCATGCCGGTATTGAAAATGTCGCAGCGTTTCATGACCTCCCGATAGTTCTTGCCGGCTCTTTCGAATGCCTGTACGATGTCTGTTTTTCCGTTGTGTTTCCAGTATCCCTGTCTGTTTTCGTGAAAATATTGCAGGGAATAGATATCGTCGTATCCGAGCATAACATAACCATCCGATGCGGCTGAAACCGTTCCGAAGTCTTCGCTGAAAGCAAGGACGGCAGAGGAGCTGTTTGTTTTGTGCTCCGGCATATCCGGCAGTGCAATATTCCCGGTTTTTATGAAATGCTCTTTCATGTCAACATATTCACCGATGCGTATGGCAGCGTTGTTTTTCTTTTCCGAGGCAAGATAAAAATATCCCCAGTCGATGCGGACATCATCACCTTTTTTCTGTAAAATCGGCTGTTCGGTTGTGCCTGTTTTGGCATAGACGAGTTTTTCGCTGTCAAACAAACCGGTTTCCGTTTCCTGCCCCGGATTGTTGACTGCCCATTCCGGCGTTGCTTCCAGGTAGATTTGCACGTCGTGCGCTTTTCCGTCTGCCGGTCGTATCCGGTAAGAGATATAATTAACCGGCGTGGATAGCAGGTCGAGGTCGTCTAACAGCAATGGAGAAGTGAAGATGACATCCAGCTCTACCGGTCCGCAAGCGAATGTGTAGTGCGTCTGTACAGGCAGTACGTTAACGGATTTCTGCACGGCGGCCGTCTCGAATGTATTTACCGATTCATCTTTTAAATAAAGCCCGAAATCCGTATATCCGCCACCGGTACGGTTGTGGCAATGGGCGGCGATAACGTTTTTTCCGGGCACAAGCGTTTTCTTTGCTTCCCCGGTCAGTTCCAGCATCACATGGTTACGCCAGCTGTAATCGGTTGCCACGACCTGTACGCCATTGATATACAACTCGAAAATATCGTCATGCGAATACTCCAGAATAACCGGTTTGCCGGAATAATCTTCGTTGAGTTCAAACGTGCGGCGTATCCATATATCCTTACCGTCCCATTTTGTGGAAAGGTTAGGCATGCCTGACGTGCCGAACGCGGCCTTCCCTTTTTCCCATGTCCGGTTGCCGTATTCGACTTCCGTCCATTTTCCATCGGGTTTCTTTTCGGTATACGCAGCTTCCCAGCGTTCTACGGCAGATGTCGGCAGGATGGTTTTTAAAGGCAAGTTATTTATACCTATAAAGCGATATGATACGCCGTCGACGCGAAGCGCCCCAAGCAACGGGTAATTTGCTCCTGTCCAGTGGCGTGTTACGTCGTCGTATAAATGATCCGTAAATGACCATGCGCTTGTGTACGGGTCGATTGTAATCAGAGGAAAAGCAGGCGCCCGGAGCGTATTTTTTTTGACCGGGTCGAAAAAATTCGGCGAAGAAGTCGGAGAGGGATTACAACCGTAAGATAATCCCAAAACCGGAATGATGAACAGAAAAAATAAATTTTTCATGGGCGTAAAATTTTAAAATTACTATTGTTTTTATTATGGTGGATTCATATCAAATAAAATCCTATGCAAAAATAGAGACAATAAAGGGAAAAAACGTTCAATATTCATTCAAAATCTTTCACGATTCGTGCAATATAATAAAAAACAGAGTACTTTTTAATGCATCAGGGAAGCTTCACAATACGTTTATCATACGTCACGCGGCATAAAGATCATACTGTACATGGGCATAAAGCCTGTGATTGCTGTCTCCGGAGCGCTTCGTTTCGTATCTCGCCGGTGACGGAATCTTCCCGTCACCGGCGAGATACGAAACAAATCAGTGTAAGCAAAGTAAATGTGCAAGATCATGCCGAGAAAACTTTTTTCAGTTCTGCACTCATGTTTTTACAATTTATTTTCTTATCTTTGTGGCGAGTGTGTTTATAGAATTCAATTATATGATTAAAAAAATTTTATGAAAGAACGTATTTCAAATCAACATATTTTATTTCGTCGATCGTTGATCCCGTTACTGAAAAAGTCACATATACAAATGCGATGCGAAGATTTTAATTCCCATATTACATTTGTTGATGGTTTTCCACAATGTGATAAGCATAAAACAACTGATTATGAATTTCAAAAAATATGATTCCAGCCTGATTTGTGGCATATTGATTTACTTTTATGTCAATATTGTATTTATTTTCAAATATAATCCGTCATCAATAAGCGGATTTTGGCTTTCATTGATTTACGTGTCGATTGTTTGCGGTATAATTGTTCTGATGAAAAGATTCCTCGATTTCCCCAAAACGGCAAATATTCTATATTTTGCGGGATGCGCGGGTATTTTGGTTGCAAATATCGTTTTATTATATTTTATTGATTACCAGTCCGTCAATGTAGACAGGGCTTCCGGCTTGCATAATTGGAACGATTACCTGCGGCAAGGCATCCATCCTTATTTGTCGCTTACTCACATGGGACATCATCTTTCCGTTTTTCCTGTCTGGGCAGTGTTACACTTTCCTTTTTATTGTCTGGGAGATGTAGGTTATTCGCAGGTATTTTTTCTTGTTTTATTGTTTATCTTACTTTTGTTATATTTTAAACCGGGCAATTTGTTATATATAAGTCTGATGGCGATGTCTCCGGCATTTTGGTATCATTGCGCAATGAGGAGCGACCTGTTGAGTAACCTGTTTATTGCGTTGATTTTTATTATTCTGCTGCTCCGTCATCGATCGTACCTGCAAAAACACAAATTGATTGTGGCGTTTATAACCGGGTTGCTGATATGTACGCGCATTTTTGTTGTTGTCCCGTTGGCAATGTTTTTCTTCCGCTATTG
>JAITBC010000217.1 GCA_031283785.1 Tannerella sp.
TTCCTGTTTCGTATATCCCAGTCCGACATAATAGGCGCTGTTCGAGTTTCCACCCTGTGCAGCAATGTCATATTCGGAAGAAATGGCCGTTCGGAATATATCGCTCACCCGGTCGTAAGTGGGTAAAGACTCCGGGTTGGGATAGGGCAGCGTGATGGTGGAAGGGTCTATACCCTTGTCAACAGCCGTGTTGTAGGCCGATTCATTGAGCAGCATACCCATTTCGGGGCCAGTAACCAACTGGAATTTTTTGATAGCATTCGACCAGCCGTGAGAGGCTTTCAGGGAAATTTTTGCCTTAGTATTCCTTTGTCCCTTTTTAGTAGTGATAACAACTACTCCGTTAGCGCCCAGCGAACCGTAGATGGCTGTGGCATTTGCATCTTTCAGGACAACGATGTTCTCAATATCAGCAGGATTGATGTCGGATAGCGGACTGGCCGGAATCTGCCCGCCCATGGTTGTGCTAATCAACACATTGTTGCTGATAATCACACCGTCAATAATGTACAGCGGTTCCACGCTGGCATTGATGGAATTGTTTCCGCGTACACGAAACGTGACGCTTCCTCCCGGTACACCGCTATTCGACAGTATCTGCACGCCGGAGACCTTCCCCTGAAGCAACTGGTCAAAACCGGAGGCAAACGTTTGCCGGATATCGTCCGAAAGATTGAGAGAAACGACCGAGCCGCTAATCAGCTTCCGCTGCTGGGAAGTGTAACCGACAACAATTATTTCGTCCAGAAGATTGTAGTCCTCTCTCAACGAAATCGACAGCGGAAGCTCCCTGTCGTAAATGTCTATTTCCTGCGAACGGTAACCTATGATGCTGACGGCTATCGTAACGGGCAATTCTCCCTGCACCTGAAGCGTGAAACGTCCGTCGATATCTGTGGTCACGCCTTTTGCCGTCGCCTTTTGCACGACGGTCGCTCCGACTATCGGTTCTTTACTTTTGTCATCTGTCACGATTCCTTTTAACGTAATCTGTCCCTGGATCGCCCATGTGGAAAACAGAAACAGTCCGACAACCGTAACAATAAATTTGTTTTGAAAATTAAACGAGTTCTTATATATACTATATTTCGTATTCATAGTGATTTGTATTTTATAAAAGTTGATTATTATGATTACTTGGAAGCCCCTCTTTCTCGACATACCAGGCCGGTTTAACGCAACGCCGGTAAAAATACCGGGGAGCGTCCGTCACGTCCCGAAATGCGCCGAACGGGAGGATGGATTCCACAACGTCTTTAGCCCCTTGCGTATGTAGACGGCCTGTTTTTATCGCGAAAAGAATCAGCCGTTCAACATGCGCCGGGTTTGTATCCACTCCGATAACTGTTGTCCGTTTTTCGTCCTGTTCTTCTTTTTGTCCTTTGGCGACATCAGAAATCAAAGCGAATGTCGAACATGTATGAATAAATGACGCGACATCAGAAAAACTGTCGCGACTTTGAAAGAAAAATATTATCTTTGCCACGATTCTAAATTATATTGTTTAGTGTCAGGTGCTCTCAAAAACCAATTGCGGCCGGTCTATAGAGGGCACTTTTTTTATTATTTTTCTATTTTACTTCCCGTTTTCGAGAATCTATTTTGCATTCCTGTGCCGGTCTTATATCAAAGAGCAACAGGAAACATTCCCGTGGAAATAGCATATTTCACTTTTTAAATACCCCAGATTTACGTATTCCTTTCTTCTTTTCATTTGTCCTGTTTTTTGGGGCAAAAGTAGACGAACGGAAAGAGGTCTGCAATACCCTGTGTATGGTATTTAAAAAAAATGAAAAAATACCGCATACAGGGTATTTGACAACAGGTACCATACGGCTACTTTTGCGCTCAAAAAAAACAGTTTTACTTAATCATGACATCATGACGGAAATTATCAGGATGGATTCGGCTATGGCATGGCAGCTGGCCGGTGTATATTATGTTCGGACGGAAGGAATGGTAAAAGGATTTGGCGTGCCGATTGCTTTGGAATTTGAAGATGATGATGTTGCATCGAAATATGTTCTGCTTTTGGTGGATGGATTACCGGTGGCTACTTGCCGTCCGAAAATATTGGATACGGATACTGCAAAAATTGAGCGTGTTTGCGTAATAGAGGCATTCCGCAGTCAGGATTTCGGGAAACAGGTGATTCTGGCGGCCGAACAGTGGCTCAAAGCGTCCGGCGTTCGGAAAATTATCATTAACAGCCGGGACAAAGTGACGGGCTTTTATGAGAAGCTGGGCTACACGGCCGACTGGAACCGGATTCATCAGGGATTTTTTCCGGAAGTACACATGGAGAAACAACTGTAATTTATAATACAAAAACAAGTCAAACGCAAGATTATGGCATACAAAACATGGTTTCTGGATGAAACAAGCCAAACCGGAGCCTTTGTCCGGCAGAAAAATCAATTTACAACACCCTTTGGAAATAACGAAGGGGAACTGCCTGTCGTTGCCGGTAAATATCGGCTGATATGGTCGCAGGCCTGTCCCTGGGCACACCGGCAGTTAATCGTCTTATCCCTGCTGGGGCTTCGGGATGCCGTCAGCATTGGCACCGTCGACCCTGTCCGTCCCGAAAAGGAACGAAGCGACTGGGCATTTACGCTGGACGAGGAGGGAGAAGATCCCGTGTTGAAGGTGAAGTTCCTGAGCGATTTATACCTGAATGCAAATGCCGGCTATAAGGGACGGTTCACGGTTCCCGCCGTAGTGGATATTGAAACCCGAAAGGTGGTAAACAACGATTATTTTAATCTGACCTATTACTGGGAAACGGTCTGGAAG
>JAITBC010000228.1 GCA_031283785.1 Tannerella sp.
GGTGCTGTTTCATCCGCATCATACCGGTCGACGGGAAGTGTGGTGGTGTTGTTCGTCATTGAAGCAATGTTATTATAATTATTATATAATGTACCGGCATTATAATAAAGGAATACATACGTTGCAATACCGATGCCTGCAACAATGAGAAATGGAAGCAACAGGAACCATAACCATAGCGGAGCCGCTATTTTTCTTGTTTTAATCTTTTCATGCCCGTTGTTTGGTATGTAATCACTTTCCGGTACGCTTTTCCCCTCCGCATTATAATTTGCGTTATGATCTTCCGTATTCAAATATACGGGGATGACAGGGACGGAAGGGATTACCTCGTTTTCTTTCCGTCGCATATCCGTCCCGTCGTCGTAGTCATATTTATTATAATGTATAGCACCACCTGCGGTTTCCAACGGCATCTCATCTATTTCGGGAATAGTCCGGTCTTCCATTTCTACGATGGGCTGCTCCTCCGGTATTTCCGGTATATATTGTTCCGTATTATCGTCGGAATATAAAAAATCGTCATCACTAAAGGTAACTGCCGGTTTAACGGTTTCTACCCGATGGTCATCAAACTCATATTCTATATCATTTTCATCATTATCGTCGGCAATATGGTCGTTCGACGATAATGAATAATATATCTCTTCGGTCGCTTCAATCGGTTCGAAGAACGCAAACGGGCGGTTGATGTGTTCTTTAAGATTTTTATCGGGGATAAACGAAAGTTTATGATGCGCGGGAATAACAAAACGTTCGCCGGTATGTATGTGTATGCTTTCGCGTTCACGTACAAGTACGACTTTGAATGTACCCAGTCCGGAAATTTTGACCGCCTTATTTTTTTCAATACCTTGCGTTATATATAAAGACAGTGCATTTATGAACTTTTCGGCCCGTTCTTTGACCATACCTGTCTGTAAGGACAGAATATCCGCCAGATTGCGTGTTGTCAGACGATCATTCATTTTCATCAAGTTTCTTTAGATAAGCTTTTAATAATGAAGCCGGTTTATATATAGGCGTAATCTTAGGCGGAATAAGGTATTTCTTTCCATTGGAAGGATTAATGGAAATACGTTCCGCTTTTTTTTTAGCTTCAAATTGCCCTACTCCGGATATATTTACACATCCGCCGTTAGACAACGTATCCTCTATCAACAATAAAAGCGCAGACATAACATCCACTATTTCTTTAGGGGACATATCCATTTCTCTGGACAATGCGGTAACTAATTCGATATCTTTCATATAAAAAATAGAACATTTGCTTCGTTATTTCGTTGCAAATATAAGCGAATATTTATACTTTACAAAGAAAAAAATACTTCTTGGCAAAAATATGCCCAATTTACAGTGAATATTGTCCTTTTTTTTTATACTTCCCCATATAATTCAAAGACATCTGCAGCCGTAATGAGTGCGTTATAGAAACTCCCGATGCGTAGACGTCCGTCGTTTTTAACAAATACTTCGGGGTCAATTTCGGGCGAATCGAATTCTGTCCGTCCGACATAATAATCGCCTTCTTTGCGGTCGATAATTATTTTCATCGTTTTACCGACTTTTGTTTCATTTATTTCGGCGGCTATAGACTGCTGAATACTCATCAACGTATCCAGACGCCGTTGTTTAACGTCATCGGGGATATTGTCGTTATAATGAAAATGCGAATATGTTCCCGCTTCATGACTGTATGCAAAAGCACCCATACGTTCAAAGCGTATTTCTTCGGCAAATGCGGTCAATTCATCAAAATCGTCATCCGTCTCTCCGGGATGGCCGACCATAAACGTCGTGCGAAGGTGTATTCCCGGCACTTCTTCGCGTATTCTCCCTATCAGTTCATACGTCTCCCGGCGTGTAATACGGCGTCGCATGTATCTAAGAACCCTGTCGCTTATATGTTGCAGGGCTATATCAAGATATTTACAAACATTATCGCGTTCGCGCATGACGCGAAGCAAATCATACGGGAAACATGCCGGATAGCCGTAGTGAAGGCGTATCCATTCGATATTCGGGATATCCGACATGCGTTCGATCAATTCCGGCAGTGCCGGACGTCCGTACAAATCGAGGCCGTAGTATGTCAGATCCTGCGCGATAACTTGCAGTTCCTTGACGCCTTTACCGGCCAGCAATTGCGCTTCCGACACGATTTCTTCCATCGGGCGCGATTTATATCTGCCGGTGATTATCGGTATCGAACAATACGAACAACGGCGGTCGCATCCTTCTGCGATCTTTATATATGCATAATGAGAAAGCGTTGACAGGATACGGTCGTTTGCCAGATCGGAATAATAAGATTTACCGATGTCGCTTAATATGTTTTTCCAGTTGAATTTTCCGTAGAACCGGTCTACCCCGGATAATTCCGTTTTCAGTTCCTGCATGAAACGTTCGGAAAGACATCCCATGACAAACAGTTTGCCGATGCCTCCCCTTCGTTTAGCTTCTTCAAGGCCGAGAATCATATTGATAGATTCTTCCTGTGCGTCTCCGATGAATCCGCAGGTATTAATGATAACAATTTCACCGTTGACTTTTTTCGGGTCGTGCGCTACCGTATACCCGTTTGCTTTAAATTGACGCATCAGCTGTTCCGAGTCGACAAGGTTTTTGGAGCAACCAAGCGTTATTATATCGACTTTATTTTTCCTCATTTATGCAAAAAAGGTCATACGCCGAATAAAGAGTTTACAAATTCCGCACGTCTGAAAATCTGCAGGTCTTCCACACCTTCGCCGAGGCCGATATACTTAACGGGGATATGAAACTGGTCGGATATGCCGATCACCACGCCTCCCTTTGCCGTACCGTCGAGTTTCGTGATTGCCAATGCGTTCACCTCCGTAGCTGCTGTAAACTGCTTTGCCTGTTCAAAAGCGTTTTGGCCGGTAGATCCGTCGAGGACAAGCAGCACTTCCTGCGGAGCATCCGGCACAACTTTCTTCATTACATTTTTTATCTTGGTCAGTTCATTCATCAAGTTTATCTTATTGTGAAGCCGGCCTGCGGTGTCTATGATAACGATGTCCGCTTTGTTCGCCTTCGCCGAGTTTAACGTATCGAAAGCTACGGATGCAGGATCGGCCCCCATCTTTTGCCTAACGACGGGGACGCCTACGCGTTCGCCCCATATTACTAACTGTTCGACGGCAGCGGCGCGGAACGTATCCGCAGCGCCGAGACAGACGTTAAAACCGTTCTTTTTGAACTGATAAGCAAGTTTGCCGATCGTCGTCGTCTTGCCTGCTCCATTAATGCCGACTACCATTATAACATAAGGGCAAGCATTATTCGGAACGGTAAAATCTTCCATATCCTGTGTATTGTTTTCCGTCAACAGCGCGGCAATCTCTTCACGAAGCAGTCTCGTCAATTCATTTGTCGTAACATATTTATCGGTAGCGGCGCGTTTCTCAATACGTTTGATAATCTTCAATGTCGTTTCCACTCCTACATCAGACATAATCAACACATCTTCCAGCTCGTCGAGTACGGCGTCATCAATTTTGCTCTTTCCTACAATAGCATACGTTATTTTGGAAAAAACGCTCTCTTTTGTTTTGGACAGTCCTTTATCCAACGTCTCTTTCTTTTCCTTATTAAAAAAACCGAATATTCCCATTTGTCATTTTGTCTTTTTGGAGTTATATCCTGCAAAGATACCTTTTTTTATCTAAAAACATCAATAAAATACAATATTTATTTACCCATCACAATTTATCGTTAACTCATGCGGTTTTTATAATCCTCATAAGTAAACGTGCGATAAACTTCCGTGCTTCCGTCTTCGTGTATAATTGCTGTTGAAGGATGCGGCACGCCGTTAAACATCGTTGTTTTAACCGTTGTGTAATGCATCATATCTTCGAAAACTATCCTGTCGCCGGGTTTCAAAGGTTTTTCAAACGACCAGTTTCCCATGAAATCGCCACTCAGGCAACTGCATCCTCCGATGCGATAGACATTTTTTCTTGCGCAGTCATGCTGTTTGCCGGTCGGAAGGGCATCGTCTTCAGTCGAAGGCGTTATCGTTGCCGGTTTCACCTCTTCTGCCTTGCGTATGGCAGGCCTGTACGGCATTTCGAGGCAATCGGGCATATGGCACGAGACGGAGGCGTCGATAATAGCCGTTTTGACGTCTCCGTTTTCTACCGTATCGACAACCGTCGCAAGCAGGTATCCCGTCTGCCAGACGAAAGCGCTTCCCGGTTCAAGGATAATCCTGAGGTTGGGATATCTCGATTTGAAAGATTTCAACAGTGAAATAAGATGTCCGGTATTATAGTCTTTATGCGTCATAAGGTGTCCTCCCCCCATATTCAACCATTTCAAGCGTTTAAGGAAGCGTCCGAAACGATTTTCCACAACATTAAGCGTTTTCTCAAGGTCGTAAGATGTCGATTCGCATAAAGTATGGAAATGGAAACCTTCGACGCCCTCCGGGAGCGTATCGCCAAGATTATATGCCGTTATACCAAGATGTGAACCGGGAGCGCAAGGATTATACAGGTCCGTTCCGACGGTCGAATATTCGGGATTGATACGCAACCCGCACGAGATATCATTACTGCCGACGCCGGCGCCGGCTGCGATCTGTGGGAAAAACCGGCCAAACTGCGACAGCGAATTGAACGTTATATGGCTGCTGTATTTCATGAAAACCGGGAAATTTTCTTCCGTATAGGCCGGCGAATACGTATGCGTAAGGCTTCCCATTTCCTCCCATGCAAGTTGCGCCTCGTTTATGGAACTCGCCGCAGATGCAATCCCGTACTCCTTAAATATGGGAAATGATTTCCACACGGCAAAAGCTTTAAATGCCAGAATTATATCTACGCCGGCACATTTGCTTACATCCTTTATTATGGAAAGGTTCCTGCGAAGCAAAGATTCTTCCATAACATAGCAGGGAGAAGGTATTTTATTCGTTTTGTGTATCATATTATCCGGTGAATAGCGGCGGGCAGGTCATAGCATTTTTAATATTGCATATTTAAGCAGCAGGTGTTTCTCACCTGTGTTTTTGAATTTTATAGTAGCTATTGCATCATTCCCCGTCCCGTTCATGGCGACGACTTCGCCCTCTCCGAAAAGGTTATGCACAACTTTTCTGCCGACTGTAAGGCCGTTAAGCGTATGAGATTCGTCATTTGCGGCATTATCGGTATTTTTCAGGGGTCTTAAACGTGAAGTCCCGTATGACGGCGTATCGGCATCCCATGCGGGATTGCGAAACGACGGACGGCTTTCGAATGATGATTCCTGTCTCCCGATTACCGGCAGTTCCGTATTTTTCCGGAAATCGAGGTATTTACGTTCTATATCCCCAAGAAAGATACTCGGCGAAGTCGTATAACTCTGCCCGTTGCGATAGCGGTTTTTTGCATAGGTGATTATACAGTTTTCTTTCGCGCGTGTCAGTGCGACATAAAACAATCGCCGCTCTTCTTCGACTGCACGCAGGTTGCCCGTTGAATATTGCGAAGGGAACAGTTCATTTTCCATTCCTGCGATAAAGACATTATTAAACTCCAGCCCTTTGGCCGAATGGATGGTCATCATCGTGACCGTGTCCGCATCTTCGTCTTTGTCATTATCCTGGTCGGTCATCAGCGAAACTTCCATCAGAAATTCCGCCAGCGAAATATTCTCATTGCCTTCTTCCCGGCGCATCAAAACAAATTCATTTATTGCGTTGAAAAGCTCCTGCACATTTTCCTTACGGCTTAACCCTTCTGTCGACATGTCATGAATGAGTGTATCCGAAATGCCGCTGTGTTTTATAATATATTCTGCTATTTCGCTCGCCGTCATCGTCCTCTCGTTATCCCGGAAGCCTTTAATCATGCGGTAAAAAGCCTCAAGTTTGGCTGCTGTTCCCTTGTTTATCGCCACATCATACTCCGACGGTGACGATATTACATCCCACAGGTTGACATTCGCACGGATCGCCACATTCTGCAGCTTGTCGACCGTTGTAGCGCCAATACCGCGTGCCGGATAATTGATGATGCGTTTGACGGATTCTTCGTCGGCCGGATTTATCGTTATCCGGAAATAGGCTAATACATCTTTTATTTCTTTCCGCTGATAGAACGACTGGGCGCCGTAAACTTTGTATTTTATCGCACGTTTACGCAGTGCGTCCTCGATAACGCGCGACTGGGCATTCGTGCGATAAAGGATTGCAAAATCGGAATATGAATATCCATTATCCCGTATCATATCCAATATTCCGGCAGACACAAGATATCCTTCTTCATAATCGGAATAAGATGAATATACGACGACTTTACCGCCTTTTTTATTTTCGGAATAAATGGTTTTTTCTATTTGCTCCTTGTTTTTCGCTATCAGGCTGTTGGCGGCATCGACAATATTTTGCGTTGAGCGGTAATTACGTTCAAGCTTAAACACCTTGCAGGTCGGGTAATTATCCTTGAAACGCAGCATGTTATCAATATTAGCGCCACGGAAAGAATAAATACTCTGCGCATCATCGCCGACGACAAACACCTGTTGATGTTTTTTACAAAGACGTGTCACGATAAGATGTTGGGCAAAGTTAGTGTCCTGATACTCATCCACCAACACATACCTGAACTGTTCCTGATATTTTTCCAGCACATCCGGGTGATCGCGAAAAAGAATATTTGTCTGCAAAAGCAACTCGTCAAAATCCATCACTCCCGCCTTAAAGCATCGATTCTGGTAATGCCTGTAAATCTCGTTTATTAACGGCATTTTTACTTTCCCGTCATAACTGAGCATTTCCCTGTTGCGATCGTACGCATCGCACGTTATCAATGCGTTCTTAGCTTGTGATATACGGCCTTGCACCGTACCTGAACGATATGTCTTATCGTCAAGCTGCATCTCCCTTATGATTGTCTTTATCAGGTTTTTCGAATCCGCAGAATCGTAAATCGTAAAATCGGAAGAGAATCCGATATGTACAGCTTCGCGGCGTAATATGCGGTAAAAGACGGAATGAAACGTACCCATCCACAGATAACGCGTGACATATTCGTCGATAATGGATGCTATACGCTGTCTCATTTCCCGCGCAGCCTTATTTGTGAACGTAAGAGCCAGTATCGTATGAGGCTGATAGCCGCTTTGTAAAAGATGCGCGATCTTACACGTCAGCACGCGCGTTTTCCCTGATCCGGCGCCTGCTACAACAAGCGACGGCCCATCGTCATATAAAACCGCCTCGCGCTGACTGTCGTTTAGTTGACTTAAATAATCTTCCACTTAAACAAATCTCTTTACTTTAAAATTTTATGAACGAATAATGATACCCCTCTTCACTGCGAAGTATCAGCTTTTTCCTGTTCAGATGTTCGATTGTAAACGAACGCTCTCTGTCGGTCCAGTCCGAATATTCAATATGAGTGTCAAATTCAAGCCGTATGGACAAAACCTTATTATCCTGCTTTTTAAGGCCTGGAGATTCCAAAAAGGTATCCTGTTGCGGCACATACACTTGTAACGTGAAAACAGACTCCGACTGGAAATTGTACCACACGGTGTCTACCGCTGTTTCAACACCGTTTTTTTCGACGGTTTTCAACTGCCATTTGCCGGCCAATGCCGGCGTAACAATTTTATCACATGCCGAAAAAAGCGTTAAACACAGTAATATAAGAGCATATTCTTTTATCATAACCCCGTTCATAATATTTTTACGGGTGCAAAAATACGATTTTATAAACAGATATCCGAAACAAGAGTGATTTATTTTGAATCATATACAAGCATCCGGCATTTTTTACAATCGAATGTCAGGCGCAGGCGTTTGCCTTTGTATAT
>JAITBC010000325.1 GCA_031283785.1 Tannerella sp.
GGTATAGAAATTAAAGATGAACAATTAGCTGAATTAAATATTTGTCAAAATGAATTTCACGGTGAATGGAATTACAAAATTCTACCTGAATAAAGTCAGATTATTTCGTAACACTTCCACGAGAGAAATAACAATAAAAATCACCGGTGACAGACTAAAAAATAACAGGGATATTACAGCACAAGAAGTCGCACTGATTTACAAACGGTTACACTGTGGTATAAAGCAAAAAAGTCAGTTATGAGAACAAAGGAAGAAAGCCGGCCAAACACGAAGAGCTGTATTACAGCGAATCCGACAGGGTGAACATCGTTTTGCCTGACAGACTGCAAACAATCTTTCCTCCATGAAAAACTTTTTTCATTCGCACGTGCTTTGGAATCCGGAAATTTCGTGTAATTTTGCACGCAATTATTTCCGAAAAAAAAACAATAAGCTATGGCAATTTATTTGAACGACGTATCCAGAACTTTCGGGGAATATTTGCTAATCCCCGGTCTAACGACAAAGCAGTGTATCCCAGCGAATGTTTCGTTAAAAACTCCTCTTGTAAAATTTAACAAAGATGAAAAACCGGCTATAAACCTCCATATTCCGTTTGTTTCTGCAATCATGCAGGCAGTATCGGGGCCGGACCTTGCGATAGAACTGGCTCGCAACGGAGGTCTCTCTTTCATATTCGGCTCACAACCCATAACAAGCCAGGCAGAGATGGTTCGCAAGGTGAAAAAATTCAAAGCGGGATTTGTTGTCAGCGATTCAAACCTGACGCCCGACAACACGCTCAGCGACGTTGTCGCCCTTGTCAGAAAGACAGGACACTCTACCATCGGCGTAACCGACGACGGTACATCCAACGGCAAACTGTCAGGTATCGTTGCAAGTCGTGATTACCGTATTGAAAAAGACAATCCAAACATGAAAGTAAAGGATTTCATGACGCCGTTCGACAAACTTATCTTCGGCAAATCCGGGATAAGCCTGAGTGAAGCAAACCGGATATTGTGGGAAAATAAATTGAATACACTGCCAATCATCGATGACGACCGGAATCTGATTTATTTCGTATTCCGCAAAGACTATGACAGTCATCGCGAAAACCCGTGCGAACTGTCGGATTCTACAAAAAAACTTCTCGTCGGTGCAGGTATTAATACTCGCGATTACAAAGATCGCGTTCCAGCCTTGATCGAGGCCGGAGTAGACATATTATGCATCGATTCTTCCGACGGATATTCGGAGTGGCAACAGAATACTCTGCTCTGGATAAAAACCAATTACGGAGACAAAATTCCTGTCGGAGCCGGGAATATTGTCGATGATGAAGGATTCCGCTATCTGGTCGACGCGGGAGCCGATTTCATAAAAGTCGGTATCGGAGGCGGATCTATCTGCATCACGCGCGAACAGAAAGGCATCGGACGCGGACAGGCTACGGCGTTGATTGAAGTAGCTCATGCACGCAGCGAATATATGAAAGAAAAAGGCGTCTATATCCCTATATGCAGCGACGGCGGACTCGTGCACGACTACCACATGGTACTGGCGTTAGCCATGGGAGCCGATTTTCTTATGATGGGACGTTATTTTGCTCGCTTTGACGAATCGCCAACGAAAACCTTACGCATAGGCAGCAATTATGTGAAAGAATATTGGGGCGAAGGATCCAACCGCGCCCAGAACTGGCAACGATACGATACGGGTGGCCATGAATCCCTGAAATTCGAAGAAGGTGTTGACAGTTATGTTCCTTATGCCGGAAAAATGAAAGATAACTTAGACATTACACTTGGCAAAATCAAAGCTACCATGTGCAGTTGCGGAGCGACAACGATTGAAGATTTACAGAAAAACGCCAAGATCACACTCGTTTCATCTACCAGCATTGTAGAAGGCGGCGCACATGATGTCATCTTAAAAGAGCAGGGATGATTCCTTAATAACAGTGAGCAGGGAATAATGAGTTGGAATTTTTAATTTTTGTTGTGGTAAGTTATTTGCAAATAGACAGTCTTTCCAAGCGGTTCGGCGATCTTGTTCTTTATGAGAATATTTCGTTCGGTGTGGTGCAGGGCCGGAAAATAGGGCTTATTGCTCGTAACGGGGCCGGTAAAACTACATTACTTAATATTATAAGCGGAAAGGACAGTGCGGAAAACGGGGATATCGTCTTCCGCAACGGCCTCCGCGTCGGCTACCTGGAGCAGTCACCGTCATTCCCCAATGGATTAACGGTTCTACAGGCTTGCTTTTTCTCCCAAAATGAAACGGTACGCCTTATCGCCGACTATGAGTTCGCTCTGTTATCAAATGATACCGTCGCACTGGAAACCCTTATCCCGCGCATGGAACACGAAAAAGCATGGGATTATGAACGCAAAGCCAAACAAATCCTTTCACAATTGAAGATAAAATACTTCGATCAAAAAGTCGAAACGCTTTCCGGCGGACAGTTAAAACGCGTAGCTTTAGCGAATGTGCTTATACTCGAACCGGAACTTATATTGCTCGACGAACCGACGAATCACCTTGACCTGGAAATGATCGAATGGCTGGAGGGATATCTGAAACGCTCGACGATAAGTCTGCTGATGGTTACTCACGACCGTTATTTCCTGGATGAGGTATGTAATGAAATAATTGAAATCGATAACAAACAGATATATTCATACAAAGGCAATTACAGCTATTACTTAGACAAGCGCGCCGAACGTGTGGAAGCAATGCAAGCCTCCATCGACCATGCAAACAACCTGCTGCGTAAAGAGTTAGACTGGATGCGCCGTCAACCTCAGGCACGCGCTACGAAAGCAAAATACCGCATAGACGCGTTTTATGAACTCGAGAAAAAAGCCGGACAGCGTCAGGAAGAAGATAATGTCAACCTGAACGTAAAAGCCTCCTATATAGGCTCAAAAATTTTTGAAGCCGTCCATGTATGTAAAAATTTCGGGGATATTATGATCCTGGATAATTTCAATTACACCTTTTCGCGCTATGAAAAACTTGGTATCACAGGCAACAATGGCACTGGAAAATCTACTTTCATAAAAATGCTGATCAATGAAATGCAACCCGACAGCGGACATTTCAATATCGGCGAAACCGTCCGCTTCGGATATTACAGTCAGGAAGGCTTGCCGTATGACGAAAAAATGAAAGTAATCGAGGTCGTACAAAACATCGCGGAATATATTACTTTGGGCAATGGCAAAGCGCTCGGCGTATCGCAATTCCTGAATTATTTCCTTTTCACGCCGGAAAAACAACACAGCTATATACACAAACTTAGCGGAGGCGAAAAACGACGGCTTTATCTTTGTACCGTGTTGATGAGTAATCCGAACTTCCTTGTCCTCGACGAACCGACAAACGACCTCGATATTGCCACATTAAACATACTGGAAGATTATCTGGCAAACTTCAAAGGATGCGTCATTGTCGTTTCGCATGACCGTTATTTTATGGATAAGGTTGTCGATCACATACTTGTTTTCCACGGCAATGCCGATATTCAGGATTTTCCCGGCAATTACACGCAGTATCGCTTATGGAAAGCTCAATGCGGAAAAGAAGAAAACCGGAATCCCGGAGGCCATCGGAATGTAAAAAGTCCCGGAGCGCCGGATAACGTCCTTCCCGCCGGCAAATCCGCTTACCGGCAACTTCCCGACAAAAAGAAACTTACCTATAAAGAGCAAAAAGAACTCGAATCTTTAGAGACAGAAATTCCGGCGCTCGAAAATGAGAAAAAAAACATAGAAGAAAACCTCGTCAACAACACATTGCCGATTGACGAACTAAACAGGCTGTCCGTACGCATCGGCGAACTGATAAACATCATTGATGAAAAAACAATGAGATGGCTCGAACTAAACGATTAAATGAATGGAAAAGAAAATACGCTTTGGAGTTATAGGAACAAATTTTATTACAGACTGGGTTCTGGAAGGCGGACGCGAAGACGACCGGTTTGAGGCGGCGGCCGTCTGTTCACGTTCGGCAGATACGGCACGTTCGTTTGCTGCAAAACACAATATACCGAACATTTTCACCTCTGTCGAAACGATGGCGGCAAGTCCGCTTATCGACGCGGTATACGTCGCTTCTCCCAATGCATTCCATGCGCAGCAAAGCATTCTTTGCATGCAACACGGGAAACATGTTTTATGCGAAAAAGCGTTTGCCTCAAATGCCGGAGAAGTCAGGCGAATGATAGATACCGCACGCGAACATGATGTCGTACTTATGGAAGCGATGAAACCGACACTAACGCCGGCTTTCCGCGCCGTTCGCGAAGCGCTGCTTGAAATCGGAACCGTACGCCGCTATTTCTCCTGTTACTGCCAGTATTCGTCGCGATACGACACACTGAAAGAAGGTGTCGCGCTCAATGCTTTCAACCCGGAACTCAGCAACGGCGCGACAATGGATATCGGCGTCTACACGATATATCCCATGGTTGTTCTTTTCGGCCGTCCGACATCCATCCATGCTTCAGGGTTGAAGTTATCAAGCGGCGTCGACGGACAGGCCGCCGTCACTTTTACATACGACAACGGACTTGTTGCCACCGTTTTATACGGAAAAATTGCAGACTCATCCCTGCC
>JAITBC010000025.1 GCA_031283785.1 Tannerella sp.
GACGCCTCGAATTTCCACACGGCCGAGGTTCATCATCATCCAGCGGTATTGTCCGTTTCCTTTGGGGACGGCGATGATTTTGTCCGTCACCTCGTTATAATAAGCGTCGGCACGGAAGTCCAGGTGACGTATTATTCCATCTGTAAATTCCGTGTCGTATGAGAATCCCGTGTTATATTGCGTTGTGTATTCTGGTCGAAGCGCCGTATTTCCAATATCCGTATAATACAGGTCATTGAACGTCGGCATACGGAAAATGCGTTTAAAAAATGCCCGCATCCGTAAGGGCAGTATACCTGAGGGTTTGTCTTTAAACGGTTGATACGAGACGAAAACAGCCGGCGTATATTCCCGTTTATTGTCGGGTTTCTCTTGCCGTGGAGAATTATCATTACTTCGCGTTACATTTTCAAAGACGAATGTTCCCAGCACGCTTGCCTGCATTTTTAACCGTTGCCGTTCGAAAGCCGTCGCCAGCGCTACGAGCACGGTGTTCCGCCGGGGATAAACGAAATCATGCAACGAAGCGTCCAGTATGTTCCACTGGTAATCAGAGGAAAGGCTGACGTCCCAGTTCGGCAGGACGGTGTATTTGTTGGCAACCGAAACGTATAGTTCCTGTTGGCGGAAGGAATTGTCGATATACATCAGCGTCGTGTCGGGATTGAGGTAACGCATCCGGTCAAGGGCATATTTGATATTCGCCAACAGTTCGTAATGTCTGGAAAACCGTTTACGGAAACTGCCCTGCGTAAAAAAATTCCTGTCCCATTGCCGTTGCGAACGCTTCCATACATTGTTTACTATTGCGCCAGGAATCCCTTTTTCGGAATCGTAAAAATAACTTTTCAGATGCCATTTACCCTGTTCCATAAAACCGTTTACGCCGCCTTCCAGCCGCAATGACCGGACGTCGCCGTTCCGTCGAATGGCGGTCGTATCCCAGGCTACGGTTTTATCCGGTAATACTTTGCGGTAGCGAAACGGATATTTCCCTGAAGAGTAAAGATATTCGACATTGACGGACGACGAAATACGGTTGTTGATTTTTTGTTCCCAAAGTACGGACGGGTTGGCAAGATCGAATGAACCTGTACGGAAGAATATTTTCACATTATGTTTTTTGTTGCCTGTAAACCGTGGGCGGCGTGTGTGCAGGTATATGGTACCTGCCGAGCCAAAGTCTTTCGCCGATTGAAAGATTTCGCTTTTTTGTCCGTTGTACAGGGATATTTCCTCGATGTTGTCCAATGAAAATTTGCCCAGATCGATTTGTCCGTTCTGCGCATTGCCGAGTTGAATGCCGTCGTAGAAAACGCCCAGATGGTTCGTTCCCATACTGCGTATATCTACCGTTTTCAGTCCGCCGATACCGCCGTAATCTTTGATTTGGATGCCGGAAAAATAGCGGATGGCATCGGCTACGGAAAAACTGTTCAACGCATCCAGCTTCTCGCCCGAAAGCCGTTGGGATGGAATCACTTCATGATAGCGATCGGCCACCACCATCACTTCGTCCAGCCGCCTGACACTGTCCGGTTTGCTTTGTGCCGAAGAAAAAACCGTCGGCAACAGCAGCAGGATAGACGTGCAAAATACTTTATCCAAAAACATAAAAAGTCGTTTACATTCATAATAAACAGCTTCCGACATACAAGAGACACTGCTTATGCACACTGTCCGGGACTTTCAGCTGATTTTTTCTTTTCAGCGCCTTCCCCTTCCCGAACGACGGGAAAGTGCACCGCCACAAATTTGCGAGCAAAGATTTGCGGACAAAGATAAAGGAATATCCGAAGATTTCCAAGCGTGTGCAAATAGGAAACGTTTTTTACGAAGCCGGTCCGCTTACGGAGAGTTTATCCGGATGTACCTGTGCACTTTGATGATTTACGTCCAGTTCCAGCACCTTTCCCGGAAAGTCTGCTGCTTTGGCGGTTTGGCCTAAACCCAAATATCCCAGTCCCATGACATAATAGCACAATGGATGCGGTTGCGCCGGTTGAGGTCGTCATCCCAGATAGCCAAATCCGGCATTGATAAGTTTGCCTTCGCCGGAATTGTGCGGATAAGCGTCCGTTTCGTGCAACCATTTAAGGGCTTCGTCGAACGTTTCTTCGGCGATAGCCTGTCGGGCCGGCGCGATGCGGCAAAGAACATATTGTCCGGTAATACACCGGTTAAGAATAATTTCCGGCGCGCCTTTCACATAGAGTGCTTTTTTGTTCAGCAAAGGCGAGTTCACGATAATTGCCATGTATTTTGTGTTCCATAAACTTTTATTTTAAATTGAATTTATTATCTGTAAATCACACTTTCTTCCTTTGCTTTAGCTCCACAGCTTCTCAGGTGATGAATATATGCGATTTCATCATGAGCAATTTCATTATCTTCATACATCAATGAAGCCGTAAAGGATTCTTCCGCCTTATCCAATTCGTCCAGTTCAATCAGACAGTATCCAATGCCTCTCAGTCCGCGCGCTTTCTGAAATGCCGGACAGAAGTCGGATTCCAATGATCGCGTATAATATTTTATGGCTTCGCGTGAATCTGCGTTATCCATAGACTGGTATAGCATACCCATTTCACATAGTAGATGAGGCTCGTCGGGAATTAGTTTTAATCCCCGCAGCAGATATTCTCCGGCTTTATCCGGATTTCTTTTTTCGATATGTATAACCGCATAATAAAAAAATATGCGACAGTACACGTCCTGAATCCATTCGACGTTTTCTTTTGTTGTTTCAACATATTCCAGATATTCGTTATAACTCCAGAAGCGTCTTTGCTTTTTGAAAATTTCGGAATAATTATCCGGCACATTCGGAAGAACAGCATCTAATATGACCAGGGCGGCGTCCAAATCATATTCTTCAACAATTAACGAATCGGCGACAGCCATTTTTTCTGTGTCTATTTGTTCCTGTATTAAATAGGCGTCTTGATACCGTGACATGGATAAAGCCGCGATTCCCGACAGGGCGATCATAAGCGGGGCTATCCGTTTCTTCAAAAACCGCGTCCGGAGCGGTTCGCCGGCAGGATATTCGTCCCGCAGAAAACGGCGTTTCGTATCTACTACTTTTGTATTCATCTTGTATATGTATTAAAAAATATACTGCAAAATTACATGAAAATACCGGTTATCCAAGCGTGCGGGAATAAAAAATGAGGAACAGAGGTGTTAATGCCCGTTTCTTATGTTCGATTTCTGTGCAATGTAAAATTTAATTGATAACGAATAGTATAGTGCAAAATGTTATTTATACTTTTGTACTTTCTAAAATTAAATGTGCTTTATAAAAATATATGAAAGGGAGAAGAAAGTTATGGAATATAGAGAACTCGGGAAAACAGGCATGAAAGTATCTCATATCAGTTTCGGGGCGTCTTCTTTAGGCGGGGTGTTTCATTCGCTGAAGGAAGAAACGGGAATAGAGGCCGTGTATACGGCTGTTGATAACGGAATTAATTTTATAGACGTATCGCCTTATTATGGGCATCAGGAGACGGACACACAAAGCAGATGAAATCTTACACATAACAAAGCGTTGAGTAATTTATTTATATCAGCGTTTTGTCTTTTATGAGAAACTGTTAGGCTGCGGATTTAAGGAATGCAGGGAATGAATAGCGGGATTTTCAGCGCGGTTGGATTTTCTTTTTATAGTTACCGGGTGATTCGCCGGTTAATTTTTTGAAAAGCCGGTTGAAATAGGAAATATTCTCGAAGCCCAGATTGTATGCGATATCTTTGATTGTCATATCGTTAATCAAGAGTTTCAGTTGGGCGCTTTCAATTTTTTTCCGGTTGATATATTTTCCCGGTGTACAATTCATTTCTTTTTTAAAAAGCCGGATAAAATGATCTTTTGTGAGGCAGCACAATTCCGCTAAACTGTTTATATCGACCGTTTGATCTATATTTTTGTGGATGTAACGGAGTGATTTTAATATGCGTTTTTCGATATGGTCATTTTTGTATTCCGCTTTTACTAAAAACTTTGATATGATTTGCATTAAAATGCCTTGTGTCTCAAGTTCATAGGCTATCGGAGCGTTTTTTTGCCTGGCGATATTACCGGCGAGCATAACAGAGTTGTCGTACGAACGGGGGTCGTAGTATTGTAGTTCCCCTCCGGGATTTATCTCTATCAGTCGTTTTATAAGCTTGACGATGAGCGGATCGGCCATTATCTCTGTCGGGAAATTTATTAATTCGAAAATACTGGGGTTTTTCCCTAAATCCTCGTAAATATGCAGATAAAACAACTCCAGGATGCCGTCGCATTTATAAGTATGTTTGATGTACGATGGCGTGAGATAAAGGTGATTTTCCTTTAATTCATATACCCCGTCTCCACGTATGATTTTTGCCGTACCGTTCACGACGTAATGTATTCTGACGAAAGGGCTGCATACATTTTTCCAGTTCCAGTCGGCATTGTGACATGCATGGCCTGCATTCAATAAAATGAATTCTCTTTTTATATCTTCCTTATTCATAGTATAATATGTTATGTGATAATATGAATGTCCGTCAGTCAAGCAAATGCAAAAGTAAACAAAATATCGATAAAATGTAATTTTTGGTCGATAACGAATAATATAAGGCAAAATGTTATTCATACTTTTGTACTTTCTAAAATTAAATATATGGAATATAGGGAAATCGGAAAAACGGGCATGAAAGTGTCACGTATCAGTTTCGGGGCGTCTTCTTTAGGCGGGGTGTTTCATTCGCTGAAGGAAGAAGCGGGGAT